>JAEUQD010000562.1 GCA_016789925.1 Bryobacterales bacterium
GGAGCGCGGCTGTGCTATCTGCCTCCGTATTCTCCCGACTACAATCCCATTGAGCGCTGCTGGGCTCAGGTCAAACAAGCTCTCCGCGCCACCAAGGCGAGAACGGTCGCTGACTTGGAAGTAGCCCTCACCGCTGCGCTGAAAACGGTCCTGACCTCGCACATCTCGGCCTATTTCCGCGGCTGCGGATACGCCGCCTAATCAAGGTCTATGAAATTTATGGAAATGCTCTAGTAAAGCCTGGTGCGATAGGCCTCCTCGACGGATGTCTGAATTTCTTCAGCCGTATCCTCGATCGCAATCTGGTCCTTCAGCATCTGCCCGTAGGAAGGCAACTGGCTCCGGTGGATTTTCGCGTCAGCGTGCCAGAGCCGTGAGCGGATAAGAGCCTTTCCGCAATGAAGGAACGCTTCTTTGACCTTCACTACGAGGACCGTCCGCGGATGATTGCCGTTCACCTGCCAGCGCGAGGTCAATTCCGCATCGTCCTGGATGGTGGCGACGCCGTTCACCCGAAGCGTCTCGTCGACGCCAGGAACCAGAAACAGCAGGCCAACCTGCGGGTTGGCGACAATGTTGGCCAGCGAGTCGAGGCGGTTGTTCCCGCGCCAGTCAGGCACGCCGAGCGTGGTGTCGTCGAGCACATGCACGAAGCCAGGCTGGTCGCCGCGGGGCGTCACGTCCAGGCCGTCTTCGCCGGCGGTGCCCAGGCACACAAACGGCGACAAGCCTATAAAGCGGCGGCAGTGCGCATCCAGGCGGTGGAGCGTCTTGATCCGTGCGCGTTCGAGGACCGGGGGATAAAGTTCGCGCAACGCTTCGAGTGTGCTGATCGTGCCCATAACTTGTGCCTATTGTAGTAGTGTGGCGAACCTGTGGACACGGCGAGAGCTTCTCGGATCGGCAGGACTGGCCTTACAGGCGCAGACGCGTCCCAACATCCTCTTCCTGCTCACCGACGATCATCGGTGGGATGCCTTGGGCGCGATGGGGAACCGGCTCATTCAGACGCCTCATTTGGACGAACTGGCCGGGCGAGGCGTCACCTTCGAGAACCACTTTGTGACCACGGCGATCTGCATGACGTCGCGGGCGAGTATCTTCACCGGGTTGCATGCACGCTGTCACCGCATTCACGACTTCGCTACGCCATTCACTCCGGCGCAGATGGCCGCTACCTATCCCTCTTTGCTTCGGCGCGCAGGTTACTGGACGGGTTTCATTGGCAAGTATGGCGTAGGAAACCGCATGCCGGAGCAGGAGTTCGACGTCTGGCACGGATTCCCAGGGCAAGGGCGGTATTTTCCGGATGGTGAGCCGGGTCCGCACCTCACGGCGCGGATGGGCGATCAGGCGCTCGGCTTCTTTGACCGCGCTCCTGCCAACCGCCCGTGGTGTTTGTCGGTGTCGTTCAAAGCGCCGCACGTGCAGGATGAGGATCCGCGCCAGTTCCTCCACTCTCCGGAAACGGCGGCACTCTATCGGAATGTCACGATTCCCGAGCCGCCCACGGCTCACCCGCGCTTCATTGCCGCCCTGCCGGAAGAGGTCCAGCGCTCGGAAGGGCGGCGGCGCTGGGCCGTTCGATTCAGCACGTCGGCGCTCTACCAGGAATCGGTGAAACGTTATTACCGTCTGATTACCGAAGTCGACGCCGTGGTGGGCCGCCTGCGGGCGGACCTGAAGCGGCGCGGGTTGGACGGAAATACGGTGATCGCCTTCACGGGCGACAACGGGTTCTATTTGAGCGAACATGGCTTGGCGGGCAAGTGGCTGATGCACGAAGAGTCGATCCGCGTCCCGGCGATCGTCTACGATCCCCGCCTGGGTCCGAGCGCGGAGGGCCGCCGGCGGCGGGAAATGACGCTCAGTATCGACCTGGCGCCAACCTTGCTAGAGGCTGCGGGTCTCGCGCCGCCGACGTCGATGAACGGCCGGAGCCTGTACGCCCTGCTGCGCGGCGAACCCGCGGCGTGGCGGCAGGAGTGGTTCTACGAGCATCGCTTCACCGCCAACGGCTGGATTCCGCAAACCGAGGGCGTGCGGATCGCCGATTGGAAATACACTCGCTACCCGGACACGGCCTCGCGTTTCGAGGAACTGTTTCACCTGACCCAGGACCCAACCGAACAGCGGAACCTCGCCGGGTCGACGGACGCAAGGCCGCGACTCGACCGCCTGCGGGCCCGGACCGAGCGCTGGAAGCGGAGCTTGGACGGCTGGTCGCCCGATCAGCGGTGGACCGACCCGGCTTGAGCCTCACCGGCTCTAAGGGAGGTTTCCATAAAACGTGATCACCTGTTCCCACTGGAACTTGCGGGTCTGGTTGACCGCCTTGGGAGTTGTCGTGCGGCCCCCGGCGTCGTAAAACTCGGGGGCGGCGTATCGGGCGAGCATACCAAGAAGACGGTCCTGCAACGTAGTTTGGATCATGCCGAGGACGTCCGCCTCCAGTTGACTGCCGCACGTGGGGAAAATACCAGTACCCGGCGGCAGCGTCCTCGGAGCAAGACCACAGTTTACGAATTGAGAGTTCACGATCGTGATCCGCATCTGTTTCATCAGGCCGTACTCGGCTTGGAGCAGATTGCGAGTGGGGTCCGGATCGAGGTCGAGTTGGAATTCCGGATCGTGGAAATCAATCACCGCGCGCAACCAGAGATTGGTGCCATTGGGTCCAGGAGCGTTGCCGATGAAATCCATCTGGTACTGGCCGAGTTGATAGGTCAACGGCGCATCGCCATCCTGAATCACCGGTGCTGGCGGAGGCGGCTGGGGCGGGTCGGGATCGATGTAGGTGAACGGAACAATCGTCGGCCGTAAAGTGATCCTTACCCTGGTGTTGCCCAAATCCGCGAAGGCTGGATTGACATACGACAGGGTTGGACCATCGAGAGTCGCCGGAGCATTCGGATTCGCGCCGCTCTTGGGCGGGATACCCAAGTCCGCATACGACGGGCGGTACTCAAACATGAGCCAGTCGGACGCCGACAGTTCGCGCAACACCTGGTTGAGCGCGCCGGTAGTGACGGTATAGGAGACATCGAACGGCTGCCCGTAGACATTCCGGTCCGCGGCGCAAATCCGCTGGGGAGACAGACACGGGAAGGGCCCTGGAGGCGGGTAAACCCACGGACTGGTTGGCCCGGCACTGAACCGCGGTCTGACGGTGACGTCGGAACCGAGGAAGGCGGCGAGGCGATTCAACGGCTGGGCCAGCAGGTCTCCTTTCTGGAAGGTGTGGTCGAGCGTATAGTCGGGCCGGTCGCCAAAGATGCCGGTCTGCCAGCGTGAAAACAGGAAACTGAGTGATCTCGCCTCCTGTGTGTTGGGGTTGCCGAGGTTCCAGGTGGCATCGAGCGCCGAACTGAAACGCGCCCAGTACTGTTCAAGGTGCGACAAGGCGTAAGGCCGGATCAACGGGTTGGCGCAGGCGCCCTGATCGGGGTCTTTCTGCTTGTTCAACAACGTGAAGATGGGAACCGGAGGCGCGGCGGCCTGGAAGCGGACCTTCTCGGAATCCGAAGGATCGGCTTCCATTTTGTAGTCCAGCCAGTTGGCCATGTTGGCGCTACCCGCATCCACTTGCAACCCCGTGCAAAGCGTGGCCGCCCTCAATGCGGCGCTGCCGGCCACTTCGCTACTGCTCATGTTGACGGACGGACGAGGCGTGCAGGGTGGAAACTGGCCGGGGTTTTTGTTGTAGCGAATGAAAATGTTGCTGAGGGTCGCATCGACTGTGCCGTCCAGCCTCCCCAACACGCTCTTCGACTGAAGATGCTGCTCCGTCACGGAACTGCCGATTTGCAGGTCCGAATTGTTGATGCCATCCAGGCGGAGTGTGCGCGAGACGCCGTTCAGAGTCCGGAAGCAGACTTCAAACTCATCTGGTTTGGGTGGCTCCTTCACGCAGGCGTTGTTGACGGCGGCCTGGGCCAGGGCGAGCGCAAGGGCACTTGGGGGAAAGGCGAGCGTGCCGGCGGCGGCTGCGTCCAGGAATTGCTTGGCCGCCTGGTAGGCGGCATAAGCGGTGAGCGCCTCCGCGTAGACGGCAGCGTAGGTGGCGGAGTTTCTGAAGGCCGGGTCGGCATTGTTGATCGCGATACAGACACGGTCAGCCGCGCCCAGGTTGGTGGGCATCTCCATGGCTGGCGGACGGAAGCCGGAGAAACGATTCGACAGGATCGAGTTAAACGAGGCCAGGTTCACCTGCGGCATTGTCCCGAGGTGCGCCGGCTGGAGCGCATCGAGACCGGACTGCGAAATCTCGTGGGCAGCCGAACGCTCCAGCTTGTCCCGCGTCGACTGATGCTCCAGCGTGCTCATGTAGCGCTTGTCGAACATCACGATTCGCGTGCGCGCCACCACGCGCTTTTGCACGGTGTCATAGAGCTCGACGATGAACGGCTTGAGAATGCGCGTCCGATCCATGAAGGACTGGACGTAGGGATACCAACCCGGCCAGGTGTTGCCGAGTCGCCACGACGGGTCCGGTCCGACCGGCACCCACTGGCTATAGGTCATCAGGTTTCCGTTGACGAGGATCGCGGTGGCCATCCCCTGCACGAAGAGGGTGTAGTTGCCCACGTTCAAAGGATTGATGCCGGCCACTGTTCCGATGATCTTCAGCTCTTGCCCCACAACGTTAAAGTCGAGTGTGTTGTTGTCGAAATAGCTGGCGTGCGTCCGATTGCCGATCACGACCGACTGCGCCGAAGCTACGCCGATACCCAGCAGCAGCGTAACGAGACAACTTGCCCAGGATGTTCTCATGTTCCCTTCCTCCTTGGTGTGCCCCTCAGAGGGCGAATCGACCCTGAGCTCGCGAAAACCTCGTCCGGAGTATCATGGCTGGGCTCCGATAGAATGAAAAATCTCATGAGCGTCTCCGGCAATCCTCGTACCGAGGACGTGCAAGCAGTTTACGGAGAGCTGCGCAAAATCGCGGCCATTCACTTGGGCCGCGGCGTGCACCGCCCCAGCATCCAGGCGACGCAACTGGTGCACGAGGCTTGGATCAGGCTCGCGGACCAGGGCTGGCGGAGCCGCACGCACTTTCTCGCCCTCGCCTCGCGAGCGATGAGGTACGTGCTGTTGGACGCGGTTCGCGCACGCATGGCGGGCAAGCGTGAAGGCCAGTGGTTGCGCCGGAGCCTCGATGTTGGCGCCGCCGAATCACTCCCGGGGCTTTCTGCGCCGCTCGAGCGCATTGTCGAACTCAACCAAGTCCTGGACCGGCTCGCCGCCGAGGATCCACGCAAAGCCAAAGTTGTCGAGATGCGGTTCTTCGGAGGAATGGAATTCCAGGAAATCGCCGAAGCGTTGGAAGTTTCTCTCATGACGGTGAAACGCGATTGGCGGTTTTCGCGAGCTTGGCTGTATACCGAGTTGTCCGGCGGGCAGGGGGACGCACCGCTGGAGACTCCCGAATAATCAAGATGCGACGCGCCGGCACTCCCACGATTCAAGAACTCGAACGGGCCTTTCAGGAGGCGCTCGACATGGACGCGGCTGGCCGTACGCAATATCTCGATCGGGTTTGCGCCGGACGGCCGGATTTTCGGAGCCGGCTCGATGAAATGCTGGCCGCTGACCAGGACGCTCAGGCGCAGTTCCTGGAAACGCCCCTGCTGCAATCGCTGCCAGCCGCGCTCCCCGGCGAACAGTTCGGGCGATGGCGTCTCGAAGAGCAGGTCGGTGAAGGCGGTCTGGGCGTGGTTTATCGCGGCATCGCGGTGGAGGACGGCGTCACGGTGGAAGCCGCCATCAAGATCCTCCGGCCCGGGTTTGACGCCGGCATGTTCCGCGACCGCTTTCAGCAGGAGCGCCAGATCCTCGCCGGGCTCGACCATCCTGGCATCGCACGTCTGATCGATTGCGGCGCGGACTCGTTCGGACGTTCGTTCCTGGCCATGGAATATGTTCGCGGGGACGGACTGACGGAGTATCTGTCGCGGCCACATCCCCTGAAAGAAAGGCTCGCGGTCTTCGATTCGATCTGCGAGACGGTGCAGTATCTCCATGCGCGCCTGGTCGTGCACGGTGACATCAAGCCCGGTAACGTCATCCTCACTCCGGCGGGGCACGCGAAGCTGCTGGACTTCGGCACGGCCCGCCTGGTGCAAGGCGGAGCGCCGGGCGAGGGCGGGATGACCCGCTTGTTGCTCACCCCGCACTACGCCAGCCCGGAGCAGAAGCGCGGCGAGGGCCCGTCCATTCCCAGCGACATCTACTCGCTGGGCCGTCTCTTGGACGACATGGTTTCCAAGACAGAAGGCGGGCGCGATCTGAGCGCGATCTCCCGGCATTGCCAGGCCGAACAGCCAGCGGAACGCTACCAGTCGGTGGGAGCGTTGCTCGAAGACCTGCGCCGCTATCGCGAGGGCTTCCCGGTCAGGGCACGCAAGGCCACGACCGTCTACGCCTTTTCGCGCTTCGTTCGCCGCCAGTGGGCCGTGGTCACGCTCAGTTCACTATTGGCCGCGGCGCTGCTGAGCGGATGGTGGATGGCCAACCGTAGTGCCGAACGCGCCAATCGCCTGGCCCACGAACTCGAGCGCAGCCTCGCCGCTTCCCTTGCCAGCCGCCGACTCGCCGAGCAGCGTCTTCAGGAGGCCGAACGCAATCGCTCGTTAGCCGCCCAAAGCCGCCAGCAAGCCGAGCAGGCCGCTCTGGCCGCGCAACGGAGTGCTTCGCAGTTCCGCTCGCTCGCTACCCAATTGCTGGATAATGGGCAGGGCAACTTCGCCATCATGGGCGAGCAGGTCGAGGCCAATGAGCGAAGCTTGCGCCGGCTGCTCATGGAACTCGAGCGGGACCCGGGAACGTCCGGCTACCGCGAACTCGTAGCCGTCTGGACGCGGCTGGGCGCACTGCTCTGCTTGAAAGGCAACTTCCCGGAAGGGCTCGCTGCGCTCGAGAAAGCCCAACAACTGGCGGCGGCATGGCGTGCGCGCGAACCCTCCGATGAATCCCGCACAGCCTATGTCTTGAACCTCGTGTACGGTGTCCGCTACCAGCAGCTCAGGGGAAACCGCGCCGCTGCGCGCCACGATGCGGCCCGCGCGATGGCGGAGTTCGACAAGCTTCCCGCCGCGTTGCGCGAGC
>JAEUQD010000579.1 GCA_016789925.1 Bryobacterales bacterium
ACCGTTCACAAGGTCAGGGACACCGGAGGCTTCGTCTTGCCGTCTTCGCAGACCACCCTGGCCGAAATTCTGCAAGCACGGGGATGGGACACGGCGGCGTTCGTCGGTGCATCCGTATTGAAGAAGAGCTTCGGATTCAACCAGGGGTTCGCCATCTACGACGACCAGATGCCGAAGCCCGACGCGAATCGAGAGGTGGAGTTTCCCGAACGGCGCGCCGGGGAGGTAGTCGACCGCGCCACGCGCTGGCTCGACTCGCAGTCGGGCAAGCCGTACTTCCTCTGGGTCCACGTTTTCGACCCTCATTCGCCTTACGATCCCCCCCCGCCTTTCCGCCAAGAGTACAGCGGAAGCCTTTACGACGGCGAGGTGGCTTACACGGATCAGCAACTGGGGCGTCTTTTCGAGGCCGTGGCCAGAAAATCGAAGTCGGAGAATACCCTGATCGCGGTCCTGTCGGACCACGGAGAAAGCTTGTCCGAGCACGGCGAGTTCACTCACGGAATCTTCCTCTACGATTCCACGCTGCGGGTTCCGTTCCTGTTGGCCGGCCCCGGCATTCCTCCCGGGCTCCGCGTGAAGCCGCAAGTGCGTAACATCGACGTGCTGCCCACCCTGCTCGAACTGATGGGCGGTCCCGCGCCGCAAGGCGTGCAAGGCGCCAGTCTTGCGCCGGCTCTCGCCGGTAAGGAAGCGCCGCCGCGGGATTCCTACGTCGAGACTCTATTCCCGCGGATTAACATGAACTGGGCCGAACTGCGTGGAGTCCGGACCGATCGCTGGAAGTACATCCGCTCGCCCAAGCCCGAGCTATACGACTTATCGCAGGACCCCGCCGAAACAAAAAACGTCATCGGGAACCATCCCGCGGAGGTGCAGCAACTGGAAGCCCGGTTGAACTCCGCTTCTGGATTGGTGGGAAGCCAGCAACCGGAGAAGGTCGAGACCGGGATGGTGAATCAGAAAACGATGCAGCAACTGCGCTCTCTCGGCTACCTGGGCGGATCGTCCCGGCAGCAGTACTCCCTTGCGGGGCAGGGAGTCGATCCGAAAGATCGTGTCGACGTGTTGAAATGGCTGCACCTGGCTGTGTCTCCGGACGCCGGCGTCTCCCCCCGCCGCCCCGTCCCCCTCCTGCGCCAGGCGCTGGCGGCCGACCCCACCAACCCGACGATCTACTACCATCTAGGACTCGAACTCGGCCGGACCGGGCAGCAGGCGGAAGCCTTGAAGCTCTATCAAAACGCCATTACCCGCGGAGTCGATGCCGCCTGGATCCATTCCCGTCTCGGCCACCTCCAACTCCAGCAAGGCAACCGCGACGCCGCCATCGCTTCCTACGAAAAAGCGGCACAACTGAATCCGTCCGATTGCGAGAGCCTGAGCGATTTGGGGCTGGCCTATCTGGAAGTGGAGAGAGTGCCGGACGCCGAGCGGGTTTATAAGTGGTGCCTGGCCACGGGCGAGCAGTATGCGGGCGCTCATAACGGGCTCGGACTTGTCTCCATCCGGAAGCAGGATCTCCCGTCCGCCCGGACGCACTTCGAGAAAGCGGTCCAACTGGACCCGCAACTCTGGGAAGCGCAGCTCAATCTTGGCCGCGCCTACAAGATTTTGGGTGATACCAAGCGCGCCCGAGCGACCTTTGAAGCCTTCCTGGCCAAGGCCCCGCGCGCCGAGTTCAGTGAGTTGTTCCCCAGGCTTCAGGAAGAAATCGCCACCATGCGATAGTCCCCCACGGCGGGGTACCAACACCCTGGTGGATTTAAAAATTAAAGGTTTGTAATTCTATCTACTGTTGACTCTTTTTGCATATGGGCTCAGAATCGATCAAAGGCTTTAATTAAGGTCTAGTTAACAGGAGGGCCCGTGCTTCAGGCCAAAGTTGTTTCCAGAACTCTTCTTGCCGTCATACTCGTACTGGCAGTAGTTACCCCCGCGGCTTGGCCTCAAGCTAGCACCGCCACCGTCAGCGGAACGACCCGAGACCAGACGGGAGCTGTGATTCCCACGGCGTCGGTGACGCTGACAAACAGAAACACCAACATTTCTCAGAAGACCACCACGAACGCGACGGGGTACTATACGTTTCCCGGCACGTTACCCGGGCCGTACACCATGGTTGTCGAAGCCCCTGGGATGCAGCGATTCGAAGCGACGTTGACTGTACAGGTTCAGCAGAGCGCGGTTGTCGATGTGGTGCTGAAGGTGGGGCAGACCGTGACCGAAGTGTCGGTGCAGGACGTAACCCCACTGCTCCAAACCTCCAGCCCGACCCTGGGCCACGTGCTCGAACGGAAGCGTATCGAACAACTCCCGATCAACGGACGCCAAATCACGACGCTGTTGCAGACGGTGCCCGGCATGGAGGGCACGCGCGCCTTCGGATTACGCGAAGGCTCCTATGAAATCTCGCTCGATGGATCGTCGCAGATGGACCGCAACTATGGCGGCGTCTTCAACCGCCAGCCCGGCCTGGACTCGATTCAGGAATTCAAGGTGGAGAATAACTCTTCCTCGGCGAAGTTCACCCGGCCCACCAGCCTGATTCTGACCACCAAGAGCGGAACCAACCAGTTCCACGGGTCCGTCTTCGAAACCAACCGCAATAGCGCCGTCGGCACCGCGCGGGCTCGGCAGGATGTCTTTACGAAGCCCCCGTTCCTGAACCGGAACGAGTTCGGCGCCAGCGCCGGCGCTCCGGTCTACATCCCCAAGATTTACAACGGGAAAGACAAGACGTTCTGGTTCTTCGCCTACGAAGGGCTGCGGAACATCAACCCCCGTACCTACCAGTCCAGCGTCCCGACCGACGCGATGCGCAATGGAGATTTCCGCGAACTCGTCGACAACCAGGGTCGCATGTCCATTCTTTACGATCCCTGGTCCACCGACTCCAATACCTGGGCTCGCGTCCCATTTCCCAACAATACGATTCCGGGCCTGCGGCAGAGCCCGCTATCAAAAAGCCTGCTAGAAATCACCCCCAAGCCGACCCATCCGAACATTAATCCGAACCTCGATTTCAACTGGATTGGACCCGTACCAACGTTTCAACGAAGCTGGACCACCAGCACCCGCATCGATCACCGCTTTTCCGACAAGGACCAGTTCTATGGACGCTACACACAGGGGAACTTCCGGAATTTTTCCCAGTTCTACAGCCTGCCGATGCTGAACAACGTTCCCGGCACAAGTCAGACTTTGGCGCCGAACAAAGCTTTGGCCCTGTCCTGGGTCCGCACGTTTACCCCGACTTTTTTCAATGAGTTGCTGGTGAGCGGGTCGCGGCAGGACTGGTTTGCGGGCACCGGCGACCCCAATATCAGCTATTCCAACCAACTGGGACTGCCCAATCCGCTCGGTGTCAATGGCTGGCCTGGCCTTTATGATGGCGGGCTTGGAGGCAGGTACTATTTCGAGACCAACAACACGCAGGCGTCTCCGAACTTTTACGCCATCATTACCAATAACTCCACCAAGATCAAAGGGCGGCACGAATTCCAATTCGGTTTCCACCACCGCTACGACCAGTTGAATCTTCTTCCCGACCAGCAGCAGAACCAGGGCAACCACAGTTGGGCTACCGGCGCTACCTCACTCTACGATCCGAACACGTCCCGCACCAACCCGCTGGCCACTCCGTTGACGGGAGACAACCTCGCCAATCAATACCTGGGGATCATGAACTACTCCAACCAGTTTGTGCGGGGCTATTTCTATGCCCGGGCCAAGGAATACGCGCTCTACTTCCAGGACAACATCCGTGTGAACTCGAGACTCAATCTGAACCTGGGCGTGCGTTGGGAATACTGGCCGGCTTTCCGAGAAAAGAACAATGTTCTCACCGGCTTCGATCCCGCATCCAAGTCGATCGTCCTTGGTACCAGCCTCGAGAGGATGTACCAGTTGGGCGCCACACTGCCCGCCATCGTGAACCGGTACACTGCTTTGGGCGCCAAGTTCGTCACCTATGACCAGGTAGGCCTGCCCCAAAGTCTAATGACCACGCCGAAGACCAACTTCGGACCGCGCCTGGGCTTCGCTTACAAGTTGGGCGACGGCGCGAAGCAGGTTGTGATTCGCAGCGGTTTCCGCATCGCCTATTTCCACATTCCCACCCGTCCCTGGGTGGCGCGAATGCGTTCCAACGCCCCGCTGACCGCCCGCTTCCGCACCAGTTTGACCGACGCCGCCCTCACTCCGGACGGCATCGGCAACTACGGCATGCGCTCCGTGCCCACCACCATCGCGGGCCTGAACAGCACCAACGCCGTGACACTGAACACCACCAGCGGGCTGAACCGCGGTTCGGCCAATGCGAGCTATTTCGCGCAGAACCAGCCCGACGCGCGCGTCGCCGACTGGAACTTCACCATCGAGAAGGAAATCATGTCCAACACGGTGGTGCGCGCCGGCTACATCGGTAACCGCAGCAGCAATCTTGAGCAGTTCCACCGGTACAACGTCGGGACGCCGAACTACATCTATTTCATGACCACCAGGAATCCACTGCCGACCGGTGAGTTCGCCGCCGTGGCCCGGAACCCTTTTGACAACCAGGTTTACGGCAATATCGAAGAGTACCGGATGTCGGGTTGGGGTAACTACAGCGGCGCACAGTTCGAGATTGAACGCAGTTACTCGAAAGGCATTGCTTTTCAGTTGTTCTACGTGGTTGGAAACAATATCGCGGCGGGCGGCCAAGGCTTCGGCGGAACCTCTGTTGTGAACGAAGTCAACCAGTTCATGCCGGGCGCCGTGCCCTCCGACTACGATGCGCGGAACAGGCTGCTCAGCTACCAGCGCGACACCAGCGTTCCCAAGCACCGCGTGCGGTGGAACTGGATCGTCGATCTGCCGTTCGGCCGGGGCAAAGCTATAGGCGGCAACGCCAGTGGTTTTCTCAATAAGCTGATCGGTGGCTGGCAAATCGCCGGAATCGGCTCGTTGAGCAGCACCTATGTCGCTTTGCCGACTAACTTCTGGCCTACCGGCAACCCTGTCGAACAGTATGGTTACAAGTATCCGATCCAGGATTGCACGGCCGGCGGCACCTGCTATCCCGGCTATCTCTGGTACAACGGCTACATCCCTGCCAACCGGATCAACAGCGTTGATGCCAACGGCAAACCCAATGGCATCATGGGTGTGCCGGCGAATTACAAGCCGGCGGTCGCGCCGCTGATTCCGTGGGGTTCAACCGCGCTCCCGCCCAACGCCCCGGCCAATACGAACGTCTCCGGCTTCTGGGACACCAACAACGTCTGGATTCCGCTGAACAACGGTACGGTCCAGCGCGAGGCCTTCAACGACAACCTGCACCCGTTCCGCCAGCAGTACATTCCCAGCACGCTGCAGTGGAACGTGGATTCGTCCATCTTTAAGGCGATCCCGATCAAGGAATCGATGTTTCTCCGCATCAACGCCGACTTCTTCAACGTTTTCAACCACCCCGGCAATCCCAGCGGCGTGGCGACGACCGGAGTCCTCAGTACGCGAAATTCGGGCGTTGCCGCCCGCGTGCTTCAGTTGACCGGACGCTTTACCTGGTAGGATCTCAATCCGTTTGCCCTGAATTTTCCGGGTATGAGAGAATCTTTAGCCGGATATGAAGATTCTTGTCACCAAGCGTGTATTCCCTGAAGCGGTTGACTTCCTCCGGCGCGACTTCGACGTGGATTACGAGGGGACGGATGAGGGCCTTTCCCCTCAGGTGCTGGCTGCCCGAGTGCAGGGCGTGCAGGGGATTGTGAGCCAGTTGACCGACCGGTTCGATGCCTCCGTGATCGAGGCATTGGATGGCGTGAAGGTGTTGGCGAATGTGGCGGTCGGCTACGACAACATCGACGTGCCTGCGGCGACGAAAAAAGGGATCTTTGTTACCAATACCCCGGATGTGCTGACGGAGACTACGGCCGATTTTGCGTGGGCGTTGCTGATGGCGGCTGCGCGGCGGATTGTCGAAGGGCATGCGTTCGTCCACTCGGGCCAATGGAAGCGGTGGACAATCGACCTGTTGGCCGGGCAGGACGTCTGGGGCAAAACGCTGGGTATTTTCGGGCTGGGGCGGATTGGGCAGGCGGTGGCCCGGCGAGGGCGCGGGTTTGGGATGCAGGTCCTCTATCACGACGCGCAGCGCGCCCCGGAAGCCGTGGAGCAGGAACTGGGGGCGCGGTTCGTTTCCAAGGACGAACTGCTCGGCGTGTCGGACTACGTGAGCCTCCACGTGCCGTTGACGGATGGGACGCGCAAGCTGATTGGGACCGCCGAACTCGAGAGAATGAAGCCCACCGCGATCCTCGTGAATACTTCGCGTGGTCCCGTCGTGGATGAAGCTGCGCTGGCTGAGGCGTTACAACGGCGA
Source organism: Bryobacterales bacterium (assembly GCA_016789925.1). Lineage (GTDB taxonomy): Bacteria > Acidobacteriota > Terriglobia > Bryobacterales > Bryobacteraceae > JADLDI01. The sequence continues at coordinate 6,368 of JAEUQD010000579.1, forward strand.
GTGATTGCGAGTGCGGGACTGGATGTGTTTGAGCGTGAACCGCAAGTCCACCCTCTGTTGCTGAACGTCGACAACGTAGTTTTGGCGCCGCACATCGCCAGCGCCAGCGTCGAGACGCGTCGCCGAATGTCAATGATGGCGGCGGAGAATTGCGCGGCGGCCCTCCAGGGACGCCGGCCGGCCAACCTTCTCAACGCTACACTATGGGCGTAACTCGGCTGGGCGAGTTCAGGACGCGGGTGGCCAGAAGCCTCAACAGGAGTACGTCGGACGCGTGAAACGTTGTGCGGCTGGAGTTGGACAGATCGGCGTCGGAGTCAATAATGTGACGTTTGAGCAATCCCCGGAACTCTTCGACGGAAAGTCCAAGAGCCCGCGCGGCCTCGCTTTCGGAGTAGTACGGTTTCGGCGGATTCGCAGCCATGCCTATTACTGATTGTGGATTCCTGTTGCGAAAATCTGAATTGGTAATACCGCTTATAGGAGATCCCGAATCTGCTGATTGCGAACTGGGCCTGGCGTACTAGAAGCGCACAGCAGGCTCCGTTGTGCGCGTTTTCCGCAAGAAGTAGACCGCCGGTTTAAGATAACCTTTTGACTCCGCATGAGCTATCTCTGGTCGCTGCTCGTCAAAGCGCCCCTCGTCATCGCCGCCACCATCGTCATGGGGACGCTGTCGGTCGCGTTGTCGTTCTTTGATGCGAGCGGGCGGCGGCAGCACGCCGTTTCGCGGGCGTGGGCGCGGATGCTGCTGGCCCTGGGAGGCGCGCGTGTGCGGCTCCAAGGGCTGGAAAGGCTCGACCCGACCCAGCACTATGTCTTTGCCGGCAACCACCTGAGCTTGTACGACACACCCGTTGTACTGGCCTCCATTCCATTCCAGTTTCTCTTCCTTGTGAGCGCGCGTTATGTCAAACTGCCGTTTCTCGGTACGCACTTGCGCCGCAGCGGGCATTTTTCGGTGGATTCCGACGATATGCGGGCTAGCCTGAAAGTGATGACGGCGGCGGCCAGACGAATCGAGGAACGTGGCCTCAGCGTGTTGCTGTTTCCCGAAGGCCGGCGGTCCGCCGATGGGCGGATGCAAGAGTTCAAAGAAGGCGCGGCATATATCGCGATCAAGGCGCAGGCGCCCGTGGTGCCCTTCGCCCTGCGCGGCACCCGCGAAATTCTGCCGGTAGGCAGCATTCACATTCGGGGTGGTCCAGTGGATTTCATTGTAGGCGAACCGATCCAAACCAAGGGCATGACGTTGAAGGACCGCGAAATACTGACGGCGCTGGTGCGCGAACGCGTGACACAGCTATTGGAGGAGCAACTTGCCGAGCGCATTCCCGCCTGACCACCGCGAGAAGAGCATCTCGCGGCTGAAGATCGAGATTCTGGACATCCTGATCGTCGGCGGAGGAATCAACGGCGCGGGAATTCTGCGCGACCTGCAACTCCGCGCGGCGGATACGGGTGAACCGCTGCGGGCGGCCCTGATCGACAAAGGTCATTTCGCGTCGGGAACCAGCGGGCGCAATTCACAGTTAATCCACGGCGGACTGCGGTATTTGAAGTACTTCGAGTTCGACCTGGTCCGGGAGGCGTTGCGTGAGCGGGCGACATTACTCAAGATTGCGCCGCACCTGGTGGAGCCTTTGCCGATGATCCTGCCGTTCTACGGAGGCTGGATCGGGGGGCTTTGGAACCGCCTGTTCTACGGGACGGGTTTGCGAATCTACGACCGTCTTGCGGGCGAGTTGAACATCGCCCAGCGGCGCTACCTGTCGCGCCAGGAAGTGCGGCAGATCGAGCCAAAGCTGTCGACGCAAGGTTTGTTTTCAGCTGCGATCTTCTCCGATTGCCGCATCCATTCGGCACGGCTGCTGCTCGAAAATCTGTTCGAGGCGGCGGAATTGGGCGCGCCGGTGGCCAACTACATTCAGGCGCACGGGTGGGAGCGGAAGGGGTCGCTGTTTCACGTGAAGGCGGAGGACCGGTTGACCGGCGCGGAATTCAATATCCGGGCCAAGCGGCTGGTGGATGCGCGGGGACCGTGGGACACGCAAGGCAGTCTGCGCCTGGTGCGCGGGTCCCACATCGTTGTGCCGCGCTTGAACGCGAGCGACCATGCCATCGCCTATTTCGGCAAGGACGGGCGGATCATTTTCGTGATTCCCTGGGGGCCGGAGAAGAGCCTGTCACTGGTGGGGACCACGGATGTGGATCACCGGGGATCGCCCGACGATGTGCGGATTTCCGAGGACGAGGTGCGGTATTTGCGGGCGGCGGTGCGGCGGCTGTTTCCCGAGGCGGGCGACCCTGCGCCGCTGGCGGCCTACAGTTCCCTCCGCCCGCTGGTGGCGAACGAAGGAAAGAGCGCGACGGCGGCGAGCCGGTCGCACAAGATCTGGCTCGACGGCGATGTCTTGAAAATCGCGGGCGGCAAGTACACCACCTACCGGGCGATGAGCGAGGAGGCGGTGGATCTTCTCAAGCCCGACTGGAAAGGCCGCTGCCGGACGGCGGAAGCGCCCTTGGGTGGGACCGGCCCCCACGTGCTCACCACCGTGGACCGGAGAGTCGTGGATTGGGCGATCAAGCGCGAGATGGTGCGGCGGTTGAGCGACCTGGTCTTTGTATCGACCTATTGGGGACACGAACGGCTGCTGACAGAAGAGGTGCTGCGGCCCGTGGCCGAGTTGATGTCGAAGCGGTTGCCTTGGAGCCAGCGCCAGATCGAGGAAGAGATTGCCGCGACGCTCGAACTGGCCCGGATGCCGGGGTAGCGGTCGATATCTTATCGCCGGCAGCGCCTATCTTATTCGTCGCGATAGCGCAGAAAAGCGCCTCGCGTAGGCGCGGGTGGTTCGGCGTCACGCAAGGCTTTCCATAAGACACGGTTCAACTCGAGGTCGTCGGCGCGATCGGGCGCGGAGAAATCGAGTTGCAGGCTCGCGGCCGCCGTCGGCGACCGGGCCGGGTTCTTTTCCGTCAGCGAAATGTTCGCCGGAGCGGCCTGGAAGGGGTGCAGGTCGGGCTTGGACTGAAACGCCGCGAGGATAGGTGACGCCGTGGCGTCGTACTGCGTCATCGGGCTCAAGCCCAGAATCATCTCGATCGTCCGCAATACGGAAGTCGTGTTGTAGAAGGTCGAATCCACGTATCCCCGCCGAATGTAGGGCGAAATCACATAGGCGGGCGCGCGGTGCGAGTCGATATGGTCGGGACCGTTCTGTGCATCATCCTCGACGACGAAGATCGCCAGGTGCGGCCAGAAGCGCGACTTCGAGAGGGCTTCGACGATTCGGCCGAACGCGAGGTCGTTATCTGCCATCGAAGAATAGGGAGTCAGCTTGCCGGGCGCGGTGCCAAACGTATGGTCGTTGGGCAGCACCATCGTCATCAGCCTGGGCATGGTTCCGGTCCGCTCGAACTCCTGCAAATCCTTCAGGAACACCGCCGCCCGCTCGATATCCGGGAAGCCAGGATCGTAGCCCGCGTAGAACCGGTTGCTATGCGGTTCCAAGGCCGGATCCGAAGTCAAGGCCAGCACCTCGCCGCTCGGACGAACGTCTTTCCTGTTCACGACAAAGAACCCGTAGTTGCGGAACAAGAGCCCTTTCTTGAGCACCTCGGTCCACAGGTAGCCGGCCGTCGGAACAAGCGTAGGATCGGAATCCGGATTGCCCTGCGGCCTGCTCCGTGCCGCATACGCGGCCGGCCACTGCCTCATGTTGAAGTGTGGAACGATCGCCGCGGAAGTCCAAAGCCAGCCCTCGGCGCTAACGTCGGCGTTCACGTAGAAATTGTCGAAGAGCGTGAATTCGCGCGCCAGCTTGTGGTGATTGGGCGTAATGCGTTCCGGAAAGAGGCAGAGTGACTTGTCGCCGTTGCCTTGCGGCAGGTCGCCCAAAACCTGGTCGTAAGTCCGGTTCTCCTTCATGATGAAAAGCACGTGGCGAATCGGAGACACCTGTCCCGCCTTCAGTGGAACCGGGTGGGGGCCCGTCGATTTCGCC
>JAEUQD010000598.1 GCA_016789925.1 Bryobacterales bacterium
AACATCCACTTTGACGTATCGTCGCCATCTCGGACAAATGCGTTTCAACCCGATCTCCGCTTGACCATGATTGGAAACACCGTGTTTCGCATCAAAGACGAAGCCTATATCGGACCCCCAGTTCGCTCTCGACGAACACGGCCATCATTGCCTGGAACAAGATACCGCTTCAACATGGCTGAAGTTGCGCCTCCCACCGACTTGGACCGCTCCAGCACGGCAGCCCCGCCGATTCTAGCCGCGCGGCCAAGCCCAATTCGTCAGTCGGATCGACGATCCAGCCGGTGACTCGGCAGGCCGCTTCAGCGGGTTGGGCGTTTTCTGTCCAGTGGGCAGACGCGCGCTCGGACGGATCTTGGGGGGAAGGGCGAAGCCGAACCTATCGGTCGAGAATGATCAACTGATCCTGCGAAGAGCGCAATTCGGCGATGCGGATCGCATTTCGCCGAAGCACGTCCGCGGCAATGTCCGTCGGATAATCGCAGGAGCGCAGGATGACGACTTTCGCGGCGGGGAACTGTTTCAATATCTGCTCAAAATCGCTGTCGGTCGAGACCAGAACGAAACCATGCTCTACGGCGTATTCGAGAATCCTTCGGTCACCAACTTGGGCAAGTCCATTTCGGAGCGAACTTTCCGATTTTGGGAATACATCGAGCAATAACGAAACCAGCCGAGGCGATAGGCTCTCGTCGAATAGGAGCTTCATCCTCAGGAGGCTTTGGCAGCCCTGGTCAGTTCGGCGGCATATGCGTACACGGCAAGGAAGTCATCCGGCTCGAGCTGGGGGTAGTCGCTAAGGATTTGCTTCTGAGACGCCCCACTGGAAAGCCATTCCAGAATCTCCTGAACTGTGATCCGGTGGCCGCGAATGCACGGCTTGCCAAACCGCACATCAGGATCGACGGTGATCCGCTTTAGCAGTTGGCCTTGGACCGCTGGCATACTGAGTTCCCGTACTCTATTGTACTCGCCGTCGCCCAATCGATCAAAGGCCGACACGGGCGTTACGCATCCAAGTGGCCGGCACAACCATGCCAATAGAGGGTTACAATCGGCGCATGTTACGGGATAATGAGGCGGTACGACCTGCCATGACCCGAGAAGAGCGCCGCAAGCGGCCGGAACATCACGTTGTCCACGACAAATCTAGTTTCCTCAGGCTTGCTTATCACGGACCGGAAATCAAATGATGAGTTGGTTAAGATGGCGCCCGTCAGTTCTCACGTCTGGGATGCCTTCTACATGAACTGCCGGAAAATGTATGAGTTCTTTCACCATCAGAAGTCGAAGGACTATTTGCGGGCGCAGCAGTTCGTCAAGCCCAACGTCACCTTCACTTTTCAACATTGGACTCACGATGTTCAGAAATTCATGAACACATCTTTGCTGCATGTAGGCGGTGGGCGGGTCACGAACAAGAAGGTTTCGACAGGGACCGACGACAAGTCCTACTTAGAGGAATTCCAAGGGATGTGGGAGAAGATGCTGAGAAACCTGCAGGACGAGCACAAGGGGATCTTCCGGGAGGAGATCGAGCACCGGCTAGATTCGGAGTTCCGGCACTGCGGGACGCTTGGTAAGGAGTGTATTTGCAAGTAGCAAAACATCCTCCTGATACTCGCCATTTTCCGCGAATCCACACTAACGGTTTGTCGCCATCTCGGACAACTGCGTTTCAACCCGATCTCCGCCTGACCCGAGTTGAAAACTCCGCGTTCCGCACCAACGAAGAGGCCCCTGTCGGCCCCCGGTTCGCTCTCGGCAGAAAGGCCATCATTGTTCGGTTCGGATCGAAATACACCCCCCACCACGACCCGTGCCCGCCTTCACGCCCCACGGCGTACCGGGTGTACAATCGCGGGTGATCGCCGCTGGAAGCTGAAGTTCGTGCGCTCCTCTCGCCTCGCTGTCGCCATTCTCATTGCTTCAACGTACGCGCAGCAGACGCCGGCCCCCGGCCCGCTGCGGGTGCATCCCTCCAATTCCCGCTGGTTCGCCGATCCTTCGGGGAAGGCGGTGCTTCTTGCCGGATCGCACGTCTGGCAGAACCTCGTCGACAATGGCCTGATCATCCCGGGCGCGACTTCGAATCCCCCGCCCGTTTTCGACTACACGCGCTATCTCGACACGCTGGCCCAGCACAACCACAACTTCTTCCGCCTGTGGCGCTGGGAGATGCCGCGCTGGACAGACCGCTACACCGGCAACGAGATCAAGTACGCCCACCCGCATCCCTGGCCGCGCGTAGGACCGGGCAACGCCAACGATGGCGCGCCGAAGTTCGATCTGAGCCGCTTCGACGAAAGTTACTTCCACCGCCTCCGCGACCGCGTCACGCAGGCGCGCGACCGCGGCATGTACGTCGCCGTCATGCTGTTCGAGGGCTGGGCCATACAGTTTACTCCGGACTGGCGCTTTCATCCCTTCCAC
>JAEUQD010000599.1 GCA_016789925.1 Bryobacterales bacterium
TACAGGGTCAGAATGCCCAGCAGCATCAGAATCGACCCCGCCGCCGTATAAATCACAAACTTGATCGCCGCGTACGCCCGCCGCGGTCCGCCCCAGATGGCGATGATGAAATACATCGGCACCAGCGTCACTTCCCAGAACACGAAGAACAACAGGAAGTCCAGCGATAGGAACACGCCCAGCATGCCCACCTGCTGGATCAGGAAATAGGCGTAATACTCCTTCAACCGCGTCTGGATCGCCGACCACGACGCCAGCACCGCCAGAAAGCCGATGACGTTGGTCATCACCACCATCAGCAGGCTGATACCGTCCACGCCCAGGTGGTAGCTCGCCCCCACCGCCGGAATCCAGTTCACCTTCTCCACAAACTGGAAGTCCTTGCCCGCGTCAAACCGCGCCAGCAGCGGCAGTGTCTCCAGGATGCCCACCAAGAACACCCCGTTCGCCCACAACTTGATCAACCGGGCGTTGGACGACGGCAGCGCCAGCAGAATCAGGAATCCGATAAACGGAGTCCAAAGAACGATGGAAAGTAGGGAGTCCATCACGCTCTATCAGACCACAAATCGGGCCGCCAGGGAAATTCCCTATGTTCGCCCACCCCCCTGTGCCGTCTCACCCACCTTTGCGTGACTCCGCCCAAAAACTCCTCAGAATCCCTGGCATTCGAATTGCTCTCCCCACTGGGCCAGCGTTCCGCGCCCGCGTTCCGCCACGGGTGCTCCCATTGAGCGACCGACCGTTATGTCTCCGGGGGAGACCTGCTTTTATGGCTGACCAAACCTTTACCATCACCGACAACCGCACCGGACAGACCTTCACCCTTCCCGTCACCGACGGAACCATCCGCGCGATGGACCTCCGCCAGATGAAGACCGGACCCGAGGATTTCGGGGCCATGACCTACGACCCGGCGTTCCTCAATACCGCCTCTTGCCGCAGCGCCATCACCTTTATCGATGGCGACCGCGGCATTCTCCGTTACCGCGGCTACCCCATCGAGGAACTCGCCGAAAAGTGCAGTTTCCTGGAGGTGGCCTGGTTACTCCTGCACGGCGAATTGCCCACCCAGGCCGAACTGGACAGTTGGATCGCCGAGGTCAAACACCATACGATGATCCACGAGACCACCAAGAAGTTCCTCACCGGGTTCCGGTACAACGCCCACCCCATGACCATGTTCATCAGCACCGTGGCCGCCCTCTCCAGCGTCTACCCCGAGTGCAAACACGTCTTGGACCCCGCCATCCGCCGCCAGGAAATCGTCCGTCTCATCGCCAAGGTCCCCACCATCGCCGCTTACTGCTACCGCCATCAGCTCGGCTTCCCCTACGTCTATCCCGATAACGAGCTCAGCTACCCCGAGAATTTCCTCAATATGCTGTGGCGCATGGCCGAGCCCAAGTACTCCGCCAACCCCGTCCTCGCCCGCGCCCTCGACATCCTCTTCATCCTCCACGCCGATCACGAGCAGAACTGCTCCACCAACGTCATGCGTTGCGTCGGCAGCTCTCAGGCCGATCCCTACGTTTCCGTCGCCGCTGCGGCCGCCGCGCTCTCCGGCCCCCTCCATGGTGGAGCCAACGAAGAAGTGCTCCGCATGCTCGACGAAATCGGCAGTGTTGAGAACGTCCGCGCCTACGTCGACAAGGTCAAGTCCGGCCACGGCAAACTGATGGGCTTCGGCCATCGCGTCTACAAGAACTACGACCCCCGCGCCCGCATTATCAAGTGGACCGCCGAGCAGGTCTTCGAGGTTACCGGCCGCAACCCCAAACTCGAAATCGCCCTCGCGTTGGAGAAAATCGCCCTTGAAGACGAGTACTTCGTCAAGCGCAAGCTCTATCCCAACGTCGATTTCTATTCCGGCATCATCTACCAGGCCATGGGCTTCGACCCCGCCATGTTCACCGTCCTGTTCGCCATCCCCCGCACCGTCGGCTGGCTCGCCCAATGGCAGGAAATGATTCAGGACCCCGAACAGAAAATCTCCCGGCCCCGCCAGGTCTACACCGGCTACGACGCCCGCAAGGTCGTGCCCCTGGCCGAGCGGGCGCCGCTAACCATGAAGGCGTAGCCGCCCTCTCTTCTTCACGGGGCGGTGCGCCCAAACCGCCCCGCAAATGTCTCCAACTCACTCCTTTTTCCGGCGCGGGAGGGCCGGAGGTTGTAGACGCGCCATTTCCAGCGCCCGCTCATACAGCCCCGGTGTGGCCCGGAAGTTCGTTGCCTGCAGCTTCTGCAGCACTTCTTCAATCTGCGTCAACCCCGCTTGAGCCGCCTCCACCAGCACCCCCAACGTGCCCGTGATGGTGAGCCCCCGCTCCAGCGCCACCTGCATTCCTGCGCGGTCGTCGATCAGCAAGAGCGCCGCTTGCAGTTCTTCGGCCAAGGCAATCGCCTGGCTCTCGCCTCGATGGAGATTCGATAGCGTCACCGCCAACTGTTTGGCCGGCGACTGAACCCGGACCCAAGTCGGGAGATTTCCGGCCCCGGCTCGGACGATCGGCAATCCGTCCTCGGCCTGCAGTTCGGCCAGCACCACGCCTGGTACGATGACTTGGCCGTAGAGTTTCTTGAGCAGATCGACCTCTCCGATCCGCACCAGGTAGCGGATAGGAGAAGTGTCGGTAATGACGACAATCATGCGGTCGGGGGCAATCCGCCTTCCGTGCGCAAACGGCGGAGCGTGGCCACATCCCGCTCGAGATCTTCCACCGTGTAGGCGTTCTCCAACACATGATGGTCTTCGAGAAACTGCTCCCAGCGCATGCGGGAAAATCCGAGGACCTCGGCCGCCTGCCGACCGCCGATTCGATCGGTCCGGTAGGCTTCCAGCACGAGCGCTTCCAGAGCTTGCCGGGACAACTCCTGGGGCGAGCCTGCCCCCAGTTGACTGGCCAACGCTTCCGGAATCTCCAAGGTGATCGTCATAATCGGTTCTGCCTCTCTTCCATCCTAGCCTCCGAGTGACGCCAGTCGCGACCCAAAGACCTGCGTCCCCGCACCAGCAAACCAAAGCAATAAGCAGGCTTTCGTTCTGGACAGCGAGCTTTCACCGGTTTTTCCCACGCATGGCCTCTGGACCTCCAGATGCTAATGGTATGGCCATCCGGCTTCCGCTTCTCCCGCGATTCCTGCTCCTCCTAACCACCAGCGTCGCCCTCGCCGCCACCCTGAAACCAACCGGCACCTACCCCCGCCCCCCGGTCGGCTTCGAAGAAAACAAAGGACAAGCCCGCCCGGACATCCGCTTTGTCTCCCGCTCCCCAGGCCCGAACGTCGGCCTCATTGCGAGTTCCATACTCTTTGCGACCGCCGCGGTAAGCCTCTCGCTAAAGGGGGCGAATCCGAACTCACCCGTGCGGCTTCCTGACCCACTCCCCGGTGTTTCTCACGTCTATGCTGGAGCCGACCCCACCAAATGGGTGCGCGACATCCGCCGCTACCAATCCGTGGACTTCCCGAACGTCCTGCCCAACCTGGATCTCCGCCACGCACTCGACGTCAACCGGTTCGACGTCCTCCTGACGTGCCGCCCCGGTTGCGACCCCCGGCAGCTTCAGTTCGAGTTCAGCGGCATCTTTAGCTTGGCCCTCTACAGTGACCAACGTCTTATCGTCACTGCCGGCGACCCGCGCGGTCCCTACCGAATCTTCCAATGGCCGAAAGCATCGCAAAACGGACACCCCGTCGATATCGCCTACAACCTCACGGGACCTGCCAGTTTCGGCTTCCGAATGGACAACTTCGACTCCACCATGCCGCTCGTGATTGACCTCGATCTTCAGGCTTCTTTCGCATTCGATGGGGGGGGCACAGGCGTCGGAATCCTCCTTGCGGAAGACTCCGGCGAGATCTATGCGGCTGGTTCGGCCGCCGACATTGCCGGCCAACCCGCGCGATCTCCTGAAGCTTTTGGTGGCTGCTGGGTGGATAACCAGGGCTTCTTGACCGTGTATCCGTGCCGGGACGCCAGCGTCTACCGTTTCAACCGGGCTGGCGACCTCCTTTGGGTCACCTACCTCTCCGGGCTGCGATCGGAGATCCCGGCTAACCTGCACCGGGCCAAGGACGCCCTCGTCCTCAGCGGCACCACAGACTCTTCCGACTTTCCGGTGGCGGGTGACGCCTACCAGCGCACCTTCGCTGGCCAAAGCGACTACTTTGCCGTTCGCATCAATCCCGCCGATGGGTCCCTGCTTACCTCGACCTACGTCGGAAGGCCGCAGCCGGAATCGTTGGGAACCTCGCACCTCGGTGCGGATGCATCGCTCTACCTGATCGGTCGGAGTTTCATCTCACCCACCACCGTGCTCCGCCTGGATCCCTCCCTTTCGCGGGTCATCTACTCCACGACGCTCCCCGGCCCCATTTCGCAAACCGCCCTGCATACCGACGGCAGTCTGCTGTTCTCCGGGTGGTCCACCGGAGAGTTCCCCGTAACCCCCAATGCCTATCAGAAGGAACCGGCAGGCGGTCAGGACGGCGTGATCGGACGCTTGGACCCCACCGGATCGAAGCTTCTCTACGCCACCTACATCGGCACGGCAAAGTACGACGTGACCCAAGCCATCAAGCCCGATCCCGAGGGGGGCGCGTGGGCCATCCTCTCCTCCTTCTTGCCAACCGAACCGTCCACCAACTCGTTACTTCATCTGGATGCCACGGGGTCGAGACTGCTCTCCTCCACACCGGCCGGTTTCTCCACAATCGATGTCGACTCCGCGGGTAACGTCCATCTCTTTGGCGGACCGGTCACCCCCACCCACGATGCGCTGCTCAGCCATCCTTGCGAACCCGGCTACGCCAAGCTGAGCCCCGCAGGCGAGCCCCTGTTCGCCACGTATCTGGCTGGCCTGTCCCTGCTCGGCTACAGCACCGCCGGCAATCCACTGCTTACCGGCGACGGCTCGGTCTTTGAACTCACCGCCGCCCCATCCACCACCCCGTTCGCCGGCTGCGTCGTCAACGCGATGGCGCTCTCCAGCGGTCCGAACACCGCCTCCGCCGGCCAGTTCATCACCATCTTCGGCACCGGACTCGGTCCCCGCGAAGGCGTCACCTACCGGCTCAGCGGCAACCGCGTACCCACGGAACTTGCCGGAACCCGCGTCCTCCTCTACGGCCAGCCCATCCCGGTCCTCTACGCCTCCGACGACCAAGTGAACGCGATCATGCCCTTCGCCATTCCACCCAGGTCCGGTCCCGCCCTGGCAGTCGAGCGCGGTGGCGCGCTCAGTCCCGTCTACGGTTTTACCCTCGACTTCCCGAAAATCACCCTGTTCACCGTCGACGGCGTGGGAGGCACACAGGCCCTCGCCCTCAACCAGGATGGCACGCTCAACTCTCCCGCCAACCCCGCCAAACTCGGATCCGTGGTCACCCTTTTCGGCACCGGAGGCGGCGCAACCGATCCACCCAGCCTGCCCGGCGAAGTCGCTCCACTCACCGAACTCCGCCGCCTGGTCGTCGAAGTCAGAGTCTTCGGTTTCGACACAGATTTCCGCGCCAACAAAATCGAGTTCGCCGGAGTCGCCCCCGGCCAACTCACCGCCGTCAACCAGTTCAACATCCGCGTCCCCGCCATACTCCCCGCTTCCGTGGATCGCAAGGCGGTCCGCGTCAATCTGTCGCTCGTCGGCTCACTTCTCGGCATCGGAGCCACCATCGCCGTCGAGTAAAGCTATACCCCACGAACCAGCCGCCCGCCTTTGTCACTCGGCCCTACGATCGCCTGCGAACTGAAGTTCGGGTAAGGCTCACTCAACGAAGAAACGGAGCCCCGACCGGATGTGCTTTGCCGGGCAACGGGTCTCCGGACTTCGGGTCGCAAAACTGTATCCGCGCGCCTTGATCGATCACGAACTGATGCCGCGCACGGTCCCACTTCATCACCTCGCAGCCCAAGCCAACAACCTGTCCCCTTTCCCTGCGCACGCTGTGGATGACCAGATGCTTTTGTGACCCGAGTACCCTTCGCGTCGTCGTGTAGGCATCACCAAAAGGCACGTCCTCAAACTGAGTGACTTCAAAAGCAGGCCGAAGTCTTCCAGCTACCAGTTCGTATCCATCGACGTGAATGGTCGCGGTTCCCGCCCCACCGATATCGCGCTGGAGCAACACGAGCGGCGGAGAGTCTTCCGTCAGCCGGCGGACGCTCACCAGCGCATTGATGTCGCACCGGTTGGACCGGCAAAGGAAAGCGCCCACCAGATTCCAGCCCGGCTTCTGTTCGTCGAAGACGTATGCGGCATAGCTCCACTCGGCCTTGGCCTCGGTGACAAGAATGGCCTCCAGTTCCGGGTCCTCGTCCAACTGCAGCCAGCGTTCAGATAGGTCGTTGGAACGCGTCGGTTCGTCTTTGTGGCACTCCCAAAGATCCAGAGCCGCACAGTCGGCGCGCGACATCTCCGGCACGCCGTAAAGCAGATTAGTTGCGATTTCCTGGGGCGACAGTCGCATCGGTGTAATCGGCAACGCTTGTGCCATCAACAAGGCGACCAGGATTTCGCTGAGAGCCACGCCAGTTTCAGTATAGAGGCTCTCGATCTAAGGCGCTTATTATACGACGTTTACTTGCGTTTATCAGCGGCTGTCAAAAACCAGCCAGGACTGGACCCTAGATCGCCGCCAGAGTCGCGGCCAATTCGTGAAGTCCGATCGCTTCCACACCCTCGCTTACCGCATAGCGCTCGGTGCCCGCGTACACCACGAACGACCGTTTCGGTTTGACGTCTTGCCGGGCGTTGTGAAAGCCGCGTTCCAGATGCGCTGCGGCCGCCCGCTTGATCTCGATCGCCCACAACCCATGGTTTCCGGGTAACTCCAGCATCAGGTCGATCTCCGCACCCGCTGCTGTGCGATAAAAGCTCGCCATCGTCCGGTCCGGCGCGGCGCCCAGAAGATTCTCGATCACGAAACCTTCCCAACTTGCTCCTGTCACCGGATGGCCGGCCAGTTCGTTGTAATTTCCCAATCCAAGTAACGCATGCACCAAGCCGCTATCGCGCACGTAGACTTTCGGCGACTTCACCAACCGCTTCCCAACATTCGCGTGGAAAGGCTGCAACCGGCGCACCAGGAGCAGATCCACCAGCAGATCGATGTGGCTGGTGACCGTCGGCGCGCTCACTGACAAGCTCCCCGCAAGCCTCGAAGCGTTGAGCAGCGTGCCCTGGCTATGCGCCAGCATCGTCCAGAGGCGTTCCAGTGTCTCGGCTGGGATCCGCGGACCGAATTGCGGCACGTCACGCTCCAGGTAGGTGCGGATGAAGTTGCGCCGGAACGCGAAACTATCCGCATCCGATCCCGCCAGAAAACTATCTGGCAGGCCACCCCGTACCCACAGCCGCGTCATGGCAGCGGCGTCCGGCGCTGCCTCGAGCACCTCCAGCGGATTGAGATGGACGTATTCGACACGGCCGGCGAGCGTCTCTCCCGACTGACGCAACAGATCGATCGCCGCCGATCCCAGGATAAGAAACTGCCCCGTGCGCTTGCCGCGCCGCCGGTTTTCATCGATAACGCCGCGCAAAACCTGAAATAGTTCCGGAGCGCGGTGAATCTCATCGAGGATCACCAACTGATCCTTCTGCTCGCGGAAGAACAACTCGGGCTGCGCAAGTTTCGCTCGATCCGGTGACGATTCCAGGTCGAGATAGACGGCGTCGCGACCTTCACCGATCGAGAGTGCGAGCGTCGTCTTGCCGACCTGCCGCGGACCGATGACAGCCACCGCAGCCTGCCGGTCAAGGGCCTGTTCGACCCTAGCCTGTGCTCGTCGCCGGATCATCCTTGTATATTAAAAGTGATGTTTTAAAATTGCAAGAAATCGTCTGACCGTTTCAATTGCTTACACCCTCGTGACCGGTACCCCCCCTCGACAACTTCAATCAAATCAACAGCATGCGAAACGAAATCCCCTTCGTTCCAATAAATCCAATCTTTTTCTCTTGACATCCGATAACCGGCCATGATACCCTTCCAAATAGAAAGGACCAGTGTGTCTTGCCCCCGGCAAAAAGGGGCGAGACTCGCTGGTCCTTTTTTATTTTTATTAAAAGGATTCCGACAATGCCGAATCAATCCGGACCGAACACGCCCGAAGGCAAGGCCAATTCGTCCCGCAACGCAATGCGTCACGGACTCACCAGTATGCACCCGGTCGTCACCGAATCCGACCGCCCCGAGTTTGAGGCCCTTGAGGCTCATCTCCGCTTCTCCCTCGCTCCCACCGGCTTCCTCGAAGAACTCACCTATAGCCGAATCCTGATTTCCGCCTGGAACATGCAGCGCGTTCTCAAACTCGAAAACGCCCTGCTCGATTACTCCCTCGGCGAGGACCCCCTCAACCATCCCGACACCGAAAAG
>JAEUQD010000735.1 GCA_016789925.1 Bryobacterales bacterium
ACTCTAACCCATCTCCCGCAGTTCCACGATCGTGGCGCCGGAGCCGCCCTCCTGCGGAATCGCGTCGTAAAACTTCTCGACCAGCGGATGCGTCTTCAGCATCGTGGCGATGGCGCTTTTCAGAATCCCTTTGCCGTGGCCGTGGACGATGCGCGTTTGCATCACAGAAGCCAACGCGGCGCTATCGAGGAACTTCTCGACCGCCTCGACGGCCTCGTCCGCCCGCCGGCCAATCACGTTGATCTCGCGGAACGATCCGCCTTCGCGCGGCGCCATATGGACCGAGATGCCCTTGGAAAACCTGGCGGATGCGGGCGTTTCCGGCAAGACCTCGATGACGTCGTTGGGGTCCACCTGAAGCTTCATGAAGCCGGCCTCGACTTCGAGCGCGCCGTTGTGGAGCAGGCGGCGAACGCGCGCGGGTTCGCGGACGCCGCGAAGCTTGACGCGCATCCCCTCGGTGAGCGCCGGTTTGGCGGGCTGGTCCGGATTGCGCTGCGTGGCGCCAACCGTGGCCTCGATCTCCTCGCGCAACTCACGCTTGGTTTGCGCTACCCGCCGCAGCGACTGTTCGGTGAACTTTCGCTGCTCGCCCGACTCGGCAATCCGGTCGATGGTCTGGTGCGCCCGCGACTCAAACTGGCTGAGCACCTCTTCCGTGCGCCGTTCGAGTTCGCGGATCTTGGCGGCTTCGCGCTTCTCCCAGAGCGCGGCGAGCGAAGCGCGCTCCTGTTCGAGCGCCTGCTTGAGCGCGCCGGCCTCCGCCTCCATCCGCGCGGCCGAGCCCAAGCGGTCCTCCAGCAGCTTGAGGAAATGGCCAAGGTCCCGCTGGGCCGTTGACAGCCGTGACCGAGCCTGCTCAATCAGGTCAACCGGAAGGCCCAACCGCTGCGCGATGTGCAGCCCGGCGGACGCGCCCGGAACGCCCGTGCGGAGCACATACGTCGGTTCGAGGGTCTCTTCGTCGAAGCTCATCGAGCCGTTGAGGACACCCGGCGTGGACGCACCGTAGATTTTGGGGGCGAGCAAGTGGGTCGAAGCCAGCGCGAACGACCCCGCGCGGCGCAACCGGTCGACAATGGCGACGCCGAGGGCACCGCCTTCATCGGGATCGGTGGCGCGGCCCAACTCGTCGAGCAATACGAGCGACCGCGGGCCGTGCTGCTCGAGGATCTCGCGAATGCGCACGATGTGGGCCGAGAACGACGAAAGGCTCTGCTCGATCGATTGCTGGTCGCCGATGTCGGCCAGTACCTCGTCAAAGAACGGCAACTCCGCGGTGTCGGCCGGGACCGGGATGCCGGACTGCGCCATCAGCGCGAACAACCCGACAGTCTTCAGAGCCACCGTCTTGCCGCCCGTGTTCGGACCCGAAATCAGCAGGATGCGCTGGGCCGGTTCCAACGTTAACGTGAGCGGAACCACCGCCTTGCGCTGGCGCCGGAAGACATCGGCGAGCAGCGGATGCCGTGCCCGCACGACCGCCAGACGAGGCTGCGATTCCGGGCTGAAGCGCGGAATCACACAATCGAAATCGGCGGCAAACCGCGCCTTGGCGAACAGCAGTTCGAGCTTCGCCAGGACCTTGACAGACAGGGCGATATCGGACGCGGCGCCGCGGAGCCGGTCGGTAATCTCCGCGAGAATGCGGTACACCTCGCGCATCTCCTCTTCGCGCAGGCGCACCAGGTCGTTGTTCAACCCCACCGTTTCCAGCGGCTCGATGAACAGCGTGTGGCCGGTGCCCGATGCGGCGTGAATAATGCCGTCCACCTTGCGCCTCTGGCCGGCCACGATCGGCAGCACGTAACGCTCATTGCGGAACGTGACGTACTCGTCCTGCAAAATCCCTTCGTCGCGATGCGCGCGGAGGAAGCGTTCCAGCGATTGCTCAATCGACCGCTGCTGGCGCTCCATGTCTCGCCGGATACGGTGCAGAGCGACGGAGGCATGGTCGGACAGGGAGCCGTCGGGTTCGATCTTGCCCGACAGTTCCTTGAGCAGCGGGCGGAACTCGGCGACGCGGTTGGCGTATTGGGCCAGGCGCGGATAACGATCTTGCGCGGCCAGCAGGATGGCGCGGATTTCGGTGGCGCGGTCGAGCAGCGCCAGCAGTTCGCGGATCTCCATTCCTTCCAGCGGCACACCGCCGATCTGAAGCTTCGCCACGTGTTCCTGCACGTCCGGAAGCTGGTCGAACCGGAGGCGAATGGCCGCGCCCCGCGACGTGGTTTGCGTTTGTAGCGAAGCCGTGTGGTAGGCGATGGCCTCCTCGGTCTCCGCCAGCGTTTCTTCCACCACGGCGCGTTCGGAGGAAGGCTCGATACAGTCCAACTCGGCGTGCCCGCCGGGGGAGGACACGAAACGTCCCAGCAGCGCCTTCAGCGCATCGAATTCAAGCAGACCGGCGGAGGTGAAATTCATGCTTTGCGGGCGCGCGCATCGAAGGCGCGCTCGATTACTTCCAGGGTACCTTCGGTGAGCTTGCGGTGGGGCAGGTCCTTGCGGCGCACCCATTCGGCGCGGGAGGCGTCGTCGGCGGGGAGGAGTTCGCCGCCAGTCACTTTGCACACGTAGTCGACGAGCACGTAATGGTATTCCGGCTTACCGTTCTTGTCGCGCATGATGCGCTCGAAAATCTCGACGACGGACTGGGGAAGCACGTCGAGGCCGGTCTCTTCCTTCACCTCGCGCCGGATCGCATCGGCCAGATGTTCGCCCACTTCGAGCACGCCGCCGGGGAGCGACCAGTAGCCCTTGAGCGGCTGTTTGCCGCGCTCCACCAGGAGGATGGATTCGCGCTTGAAAATGAGCGCGCCCACGCCCAGAATGGGGCGCGGCGGATAGCGGCGGGAGTCGCGCTTGTTAATGGTGGAGAGCTCCTTTGACATTGAGGCGGATGCGGTAGACCGAGGTCTGCGCGGTAATGTAGAGGCCCTGGTAATCGGGGTCGCCAAAAGCGCAGTTGCGGGGAGTCTCGGAGATCTCGACGGTGTGGACAAGCTTGCCTTCGGGGGAATAGATGACGAGATTGCGGGCGGCGACGTAGAGAGTGCCCTTCTCGTCGACGCAAAGGCCATCGGGAGGACCGTCGATCTTCGAGATGAGAACGCGTTCGTTGGCAGCCGCGCCCTTCCCGTCGAGGTCGTAGGCATAGATGGAGCGCTCATCGGAATTGGCCACATAAAGGATGCGGCCGTTCGGCGACAGGTCAATCCCGTTAGGGCGTCCCTTGGGTTTGGCGACGACCTCCATCGGGCCTCGGGGCGGGATGTGGTAGATGCCGTAGAAGTCGAGTTCGCGCGTGTCCGACTGGCCGCCAAAAGCCGGATCGGTGAAATAGACGTGGCCATCGCGCCTGACGACGATATCGTTTGGGGCGTTGAGGCGCTTGCCTTCGAACGTTTCGGCGAGAACGTCTACCTTGCCGTTCTTGTCCATGCGGATGACGCGGCGTCCGCGGGTCTCGCACGAGTAGAAATTGCCGCGGGAATCGAAGGCGTTGCCGCTCACTCCCGCCGAGTTCTCCCGCGCAACCACCGCCTTTTCGCCATGGCCGGCTTTGATAATCCGGTTGGTGGGCACGTCGGAGAAGTAGAGGAACTCGTCCCGGGACCACGCCGGACCCTCGGTGTGCGTGTAGCCCGCGGCCACCCGTTCCACGCGAATATCGGAAAAGTCCTGGGCGCTCGCCGCCAGCACAAAGAAAACGGGCAGGGCGAGAACGCGCATACAGAATTACGATAGCATCGGAGGGTTATGGACGATACGCAGAACCTGACGCGCCTGTTGGTGGAGTGGAAGCAGGGGAACAAGGGTGCGCTGGACGCGTTGACGCCAGTGGTGTACCAGGAGTTGCGGCGCCTGGCGGGCAGCTACCTCCGCCGCGAACGCCCGGACCACACGCTGCAACCCACCGCATTGATCAATGAGGCCTACCTGCGGCTGGTGGATCAGAACACGCCGCAGTTCCAAAGCCGCTCGCACTTCTTCGGTGTCGCGTCGCAGTTGATGCGGCAGATTCTCGTCGATCACGCCCGCGCCCATCGCGCGGCCAAACGCGGGGGCGACGGCAAGAAGATCTCGCTCGAAGACGCAACCGTGTTCAGCGAAGAGCGTTCCGAGGAATTGCTGGCGCTGGATGAAGCGCTTTCGAGACTGGCCGCTTTCGACGAGCGCAAGGCGAAGGTGGTCGAGATGCGCTTTTTCGGCGGACTGAGCATCGACGAAGTGGCGCAGGCGCTGGAGATCAGCGTGGCCACGGTCGGCAGAGAACTGCGCATGGCCCAGGCCTGGCTGTTCCGGGCAATGAACGGCGAGGCCACGACGTAGCGAT
>JAEUQD010000736.1 GCA_016789925.1 Bryobacterales bacterium
CCTCTAACCAGGCATTTATTCGCTATTCCTTTTCCGGCGGTCACGCCATCAACCCCATCTCCGTGCGCGGTTCCGAAGTCCCTGGCTTTCCCACCCGCGACGACACCGCCGCACATTCGGCGGTGCTCTCCGACACGCACGGCCTCTCTCCCGCCGCCAGTAACCAGTTGCGCGCCACGTTCCTGCGCTACAAGTTCCTCTTCGACCGCCGCCTCAACCAGACGCCCCCTTCGGCCCTCGCTTCCAATACGAGCCCGCCTCCGCCCTCGGTCAGGGACCGCCCTTCTTCAACATCAGCGGCTACTCGCCGCTAGGCGGCGCTATCACCGGCCCGCGCGATTCCGCCCAAAACACCTACGAACTCAGCGACTCGATTTCCTGGTTCCGCGGCGCGCACTCATTTAAATTCGGAGGCATGTTCCTGCGAACCCAAGTCAATATGTTTCAGGCCATCGCACCCAATGCGTTCTTCGTCTTCGCCTCCACCTTCCCCACCAACGACGCCATTGCCAACCTTCTGCTGGGTGCTCCCGTCACCTTCTATCAGGGCTTGGGCGACTTCTCCCGCGGTCTCCGCATCTGGAACGCCGCTCTCTACGCGCAGGACGAATGGCGCATCACGCGCCGCTTCACGCTCAACTATGGACTCCGCTACGAGCGCATCAATCCCATTCGCGAAATCCGCAACCGCCTCAACGGCTTCGTCCCCGGAGTGCAGTCGCAGGTGATGCCCAAGGCGCCCCGTGGACTGCTCGTCCCCGGCGACCCCGGCATCGGCAAAGGCATCGCCCCGGACTTCCACGCCTGGATGCCCCGCCTCGGCTTCGCCTGGGACCCCACCGGGGCCGGCAAGTGGTCCATTCGCGCCAGCTACGGCATTTTCTTCGATCAATTCCAAAGCGGCTCCGGCACCGCCTCCCAAGGCCCCGTCAGTTCCCTGCCCTGGGCCCAGTTCAACCAATACAGCGGTGCCGGCCTCAACTTCTCCAACCCCTATCTCAACCAGATCTACCCCCAACCCGGCACGTTCGTCCGGCCCTCCACCGTCTTTGCCATTGATGCCACCGCGCGCCCGCCTTACGCCCAAAACTGGAATTTCGGCATTCAGAGTTCGCTCCGCAGCAGCCTCTTACTCGAACTGCGTTACGTGGGCGCGAAGGGAACCCACCTGCCTCGCAACGTCGAGGCCAATCCCGCCGTTTTCTCCGCCGGCGCCAATGCCCAGAACGCCGACCGCCGGCGTCTTTACGCCAACTGCCCTGCCTCCGGAGCGGCCTGTGACTTCTCCACCATTGCCATGCTCTCCAACATCACGAACTCCACCTATCACGCCGCCCAGGCCAGCGTCTCCCGCCGCTACACTTCCGGCTTCGCTTTCAATCTCTCATACTGGTTCTCCAAAACCATCGACTATCTCTCCGCCATGAACCTCTCCGGCGCGGCCGCCAAACCCCTCTCCGGCGAAAACGATCTCGCGCAGAATCCCTTCAACCTCGCCGCCGAGCGCGGTCCGTCACTGTTTGACGCCCGCCACCGCGCCGTCGCCTCCATCAGCTACGAAATCAACCTCGCCAAGAGCCGTAACCGCACCTTGCGCCTGCTGGCCAATCACTGGCAGTGGAACGCGATCCTCACCCATAATTCCGCCACGCCCTTCACCGTCTCCGACTCCACCAACGTCTCCCTTCAAGCCAACAGTCCGCCCATCTCCGGCTTTGCCGCCTCCCGCCCCAATCTCGTCGGCGACCCCAACTCCGGCCCGCGAACCGTCGACCGCTGGCTCAACCCCTCCGCTTTTCAACGCCTCGATCCGCAAAGGCAAGCCGGCCAGTTCGGGAATGCGGGGCGTAATATCGCCGGCGGACCCGCGTTCACCAACCTCGACCTCTCACTCACACGTCTCTTCCGCCTCTCCGAACGCTTTAACCTGCAATTCCGCGTGGAAGCCTTTAACGCCGCCAATCACACCAACTTCGGCCTGCCGGTGGCCGATCTGAACTCGCCCAACTTCGGCCGCATCCTCTCCGCCGCGCCGCCGCGCCTCCTGCAATTGGGAGCTAAAGTCATCTTTTGAGATATCTGCCATGAAACCCATGTTCTTACCCGGCGTGGAAAACAACCCCCAGCCATCGCCTTATCTCGACGCCATTCGCGCCCTGCAATCCAACGGACAGGAATATCCGCAAATCTGGCATCTGTTCGCCTTCCTTCCCAAAGCCACCGCCCACCTGGCATCCTTCACCCAGGAGATACTCCGCGAACCCGGACCCCTCACACCTGGATTGCGCGAGCTCATCGCCGCCTACACGTCCGCCCGCAACCACTGTCCCTTTTGAACTAACTCGCACGCCGCGGTCGCGGCGTTACTGCTGGCGCAGGAGCGCGCTCTCGAAGACGGCGAGGCCTTGGTCGCCGCTGTCCTCGACGACGTCGATTCATCACCGCTCCCGGCCCACGAAAAGCTACTCATCCGTTTCGTCGACAAGGTGAACAGCGACTCGCCATCCATCACCGTCGCTGATATGCAGCCCCTTTACGCGGCCGGGTGGGACGATAACGCGATTTACTACGCAATTACCGTCTGTGCCCTCTTCAACTTCTATAACCGCTGGATCGACGCCACCGGTGTTCACCCCCTCTCCCCGGAGGCCCACCGCCACGGCGCTAAGCGTTCCGCCACGGTCGGTTATGCCCGCAAGTAACACCTGAACTATACTGAAAACGGCTTCAGAGGCAATCGGCCCGCGCAACAAAAAAACCTCCCGTGCCAGTTACTGTCCTTTACATCGACGGCAACGAATCCAACCGGCGTCACCGTGCGCGAACTCTCCGTGACACCGGCTTCCTCGTGCTTGAAGCGGCCGATACCTCGCAAGCGCTGACTCTCACGCAAGCCGCGCCTCCGGATATTGCTCTCGTCGCCGCCGGTCCGAACAGCTTCGAAGCTCTGCGCCAGTGGAAGTCTCATTTCGCCGGAGCCCGTATTCCCGTGGTGCTGATTTCCCCGCCCGCGGAGGAGATAGCCGATGTCGCTCCCGACGGCTCCTTACGGGAGCCCGTCGATCCTCTCGTTCTCGTGGCTGCCTTGCGGGCCCTTCTCCCAAATCAGCCTGGCGCTACGTCGCACGAAGCCGTCGCCGTTCTGGAATCGATCTCCGAAGGCTATGTCTTGCTCGATGACCACTTCAAATTCCGCTACGTCAACGCCGCCGCGGAACGTACCGTCGGCTTCACCCGTGATATAATGCTCGGCCGTGCCGTTTGGGAGGCCTTTCCCGAAATCCGTGACAGTCGCATCGAAAGGGAGTTCCTCCACGCCATGGCCGAGCGCGTTGCCACCGGCTTTGAACACTTCTTTGAGCCGTGGAAGCGCTGGTTTCGCATCCGCATTTATCCCGGCGTCCCCTCCGGTATCGTCATCTACTTCCAGGACATTTCCTCGCAAAAGGAACTCGAAGCGTCTGCCGCATCCGCCAGGGCTCGCCTCCATATCACGCAAAAAGCCAGCGGCATCGGCACCTGGGAATGGGATCCACAAACCGGAGAGATGTTCGGTTCCGCCGAGTGGCGGGAACTTCTTGAATTAGGTCCCAACGACACCGGCCTCTATTCCGCCTGGATCAACCGTATTCATCCCGAAGACCGCGAGCGTGTCCTCGCGGCCCACCGCCACTGCATCGAGCATGGAAGCAGCGAGGTCGAGTACCGTTCCATCCGCCCCTCCTCCGGCCAGATCATTTGGATTCTCCGCCGCAGCAGCATGTTGGTGGGTGATGCCGCCGGCCCCTTGCGCATGATCGGCGTTGGCATCGACGTCACCGCCCGCAAGCACGCCATCGATGAATCCGAGCGCACCCTGCTCCTGCTCGAAACGCTCACCAATAACGCCCCCGCCGGCTTCTTGTTTCTTGACAGCGAGATGCGCTACCGCTTTGTCAACACAAAGCTTGCCGAAATGAACGGTCTGCCTGCCGAGAGCCACATCGGCCTCGTTCCTGAGCAGGTGGTTCCCGCTCTCGCCGCTCAGGCCCGCGCCGTGTTTGAAGAGGTGATGCGCACCGGTCAGCCCGTATTCGACCACGAATTCACCGGCGAGACGCCCCAAGCGCCTGGCCAGATCCGCTCCTGGTCGGAAAGCTGGTACCCCGTCCGCACCCGCGACGGGCGGTTGCTCGGCGTCGGCGCAGTCATTATCGAAACTACCGAGCAAAAACGCACCCTCGAAGCCTTGCACGAACGCGAAGAGCGTTACCGCCTCGTGGCCGGCGCAACCAACGATGCCATCTGGGATTGGGACTTGCTCAAAAACGAGATTCTCTGGAACGAAGCAGTCTCCACGCTGTTCAAATACCCGCAAACCGCCGTTGACCCTGCGGTTGCGTGGTGGGAAGAACGGCTTCATCCCAACGATCGCTCCCGCGTCACCGAAAGCCTCGAGAAAGCTCTCAACGACCCCTCCTGCCGCGTCTGGACTGAGGAATACCGCTTCCGCTGCGCCGACGGCAGCTTCGCCCACGTCCTCGACCGTGGCTCCATTCTCCGGCGCGCGGGCCGCCCCATCCGTGCCGTCGGCTCCATGCTCGACCTCACTCCCATCCGT
This sequence comes from Bryobacterales bacterium, assembly GCA_016789925.1. Lineage (GTDB taxonomy): Bacteria > Acidobacteriota > Terriglobia > Bryobacterales > Bryobacteraceae > JADLDI01. The sequence continues at coordinate 4,601 of JAEUQD010000736.1, forward strand.
GAGGCGCAGGACGAACTGCGTCAGGCGAACGCCGCCTTGCACCGTTCCAACCAGGAACTCCAGCGCTTCGCCTTCAACGTCTCCCACGACCTCCAGGCCCCCCTCCGCACCATTTCCGTCTTCTCCCAACTCCTCACCCGCGAGTACGCCCAGGCCCTCGGCGAATCCGGCCAGGAACTCACCGCTCTCATCGCCCAGAGCGTCGAGCGGATGAGCCGCCTCGTCAGCGACCTGCTCGAGTTTTCCAGCGCGGCCCATGAGGTCGATTCCCCGGAACCCGTCGACTGCAACCAGGCTCTTGACTGGGCTCTCTCCAATCTCCGTAAGGACATTGAAGACTCCGGCGCGCGCATCACCCGCGGCCCCTTGCCCACCGTTCTCGCCGGACGCCGCCTGCCATCTCTCCTCCAGAACCTCGTTCAGAACGCCATCAAGTACCGATCCGAGTGTCCTTTGGAAATTCACATTACCTCCGCGCGCCAGGGCAATCGCTGGGTGATCTCCGTCCGGGACAACGGAATCGGCTTTGAAATGGAACATGCACAGCGAATCTTCGGCGTATTTCAGCGCCTCCACTCTCACGACAGGTACCCCGGCTCCGGCATGGGCCTGGCCATTTGCCAGACCATCGTCCAGCAATACGGTGGCTGCATCTGGGCCACTGCCACCCCCGGCCAGGGCGCGACCTTTCACTTCTCTTTGCCACCCGCCTGACTCGCGCTGGTGGATACCACCCGCGCGATCCTGCTACATTGAGAACTTTGGTGTTCTCCATGCCTGAAGGCGTGTCTTAACCATGTCCGTTCAAATCTTCCTGCAGGGAAAGCTACTCGGCATCGAACAGTTCCTGGCTGCCCACGCCCATGCGGGCCAGCCAGCCGGACACGCCGTCGTCGCCGGCCGCGCTCATTTTGTCTCCCTGCTCAGCGAGGTTCTGCCACGCGCCCTGCTTGCGGAATTGGGTCTCTCCCGCATCTTGCTCGGCACCTCTGGCGGTGGTAAGTTCTTCGTCGTTCTCCCGCAGGAATCTCTCCCTGCTGCTCAGGACTTCCTCACCGCTGCGGCCACGGATCTCCACCGGATCAGCGGACAGCACTTGCGCCTCGTCTGGACCAGCACCGAAAACCTCGGCGACTGGACCATCGTCCGCCGCCGTCTCGCCGAGGAACTCTGGCGCCGCGAACATTCGAGCCCCGAAGCGCTCGCCGAAGCCGCTTTTCTGCCCGTCGCGGCCATCCCCGCCGAAGGCGACGACGACTATTTTTCCCAGGTTCTCGCCGCTGGCGTGCGCGAAGCCTCCTCTTATGGCTGGTCGCCGGAAACGCCCGGCCGCGTCCTGCTCAACGAAGGCAAGCACACTTGGCCCGCCGGCGGCGCCGACGGCATCACGATCGCCCGCCAGGCCGCCCTCGATGAGGCTGCCGCCCACATCGCCTCCACCGCCGATCTCGCCGCCCGCTCCGCCGGTCTCCCCGCCTGGGGCGTCCTCCGCGGCGAAGTCGATGGCTTCGCCATTCGCCTCCGGCGCGCTCAGACCATCGAAGAGTTTCTCCAGCTTTCCGTTTCCTTTAAGCAGTTCTTCGCCGGCGAACTCGAAGTCGCCTGCACCATGCCCGACTTCTGGCGCAAGGTATCTGTCCTCTATTCCGGCGAAGATGGCTTTGCCGTCTATGGCTCCTGGGACGCCCTCCTCCAACTCGCCCGCGAATTTCAACGCCTCTTCCACCGCTTCGCCGAGGCCAACCTGAAGGAGCTTCCCGGACCCGAAGGCAAGACGGCGACCATGGCCCTCGAATTGGCGCCTGACATCGACACGCCCTTCGCTACCGTGTTCGAAGCCTCCGCCCGGAGTCTCGACATTGCCAAGGCCGCCGACAAAGATTGTCTGCACATCTTCGGCCGCACCGTCGAGTGGCGTCACGTCAATCACGCCTCCGACCTCAAGGAGATGATGCTCCGCATGGTCCGGCAGTTCCGCTGCCCTCCCGAGTTCCTCGAAGAGTTGAGCGCCTTCTATCGCGAAAAGGCCGCCACCCGGAACGATCGTCCCTGGCGCTATTATCGCCGCCTTGCTGTCGTCCTCGGCGATTTCAAAGACCGCGAACTCCAACGCCTCCAAAAAGCGCTCATCACCGACATCGTGGGCAAGAGCGCCACGCAGGTAAAACTTCGTCCCGCGGGGCGCGTTGCCGTCGAATGGGCCCGCTTATTGGCCGGCCCCGTCATCGCTCCCCAAGAGCAGTTTGCTCCCCTCGCCGTGGCCGATCTGCCCGAAGAACCGGCGCCCGTGCCCGTCGAAGAGCAGTGGGTCGCCGAAGAAATCGAAGCAGCCGAAGTCACCGAACCGGTCGAGACAGTCGAACAGCAAGCAGCGGAAGAAACAGTCGAAGCGGTCGCCGAACCGGTTCCGGACGACAGCGGTACACAGGAGAGGTAATCACCCATGGCAGAAGAACAGCAAGGGCAACCACGCGAAGCAAGAGAGCCGCGCCCCGATCGCCGGGAAGGACGTCCCGGTGGCGACCGCAATCAGGGTGGCGGCCGCGACCGCGACCGCCGCGATCATGGCCGCGGCCCCGGCGGCCGTCCCGATGGCCCCCCGGAAATCGATCTCGAAAAGCTGATCAACGATCCGCTCTATCTCGACAACCAGGCCCACGCTGTCGTCAGCCGCATGCGCGACATGGACTCCGGCACCAAGTCCCAGCTCAGGCGCTTCTATAACGCCGTTCGCCGCGCCTGCCGCGCCGCCGATGCCGACCGCCAGCACGAATTCGTCATGCTCCGCGCGCGCCTGGCCTACACCATCGCACGGCATTCGCTGCGTAGCCTGGATCTCCTCGAACGGCTGCTCCTTCAGGTCACCCGCCGCAACGACCTCCGCGGCTACGAGCGGTTTCGTGACCTGTTTGAAGCCATCGTGGCCTACAACGAGTAAGCGGGAAGGATTTTACTAAGATGAGCGCTCATACCGCACAAACCGAGTTGAAGCTGGTTGGCAAGCTGTTGCTCGAAGGCGAACTCCATTGCGACACCGGGTTGCACGTCGGCGCCGGCAAAGGCTCGCTGGAGATCGGCGGCGCCGACAATCCCGTCGTCAAGGATGCCTTCGGCCGTCCCTATATCCCCGGCAGCACCCTCCGCGGCCGTCTCCGTTCGCTCCTCGAACAGGCCGGCGGACTCGCTGTTCCCAGCGAACTCGTCTACCTCACCCGCCGCAAGGGCCAGGACGTCCGGATTCACCAAAGCGACCGTCCCGGCGACGAAATCGGCATCCTCTTTGGCCGCAACCCCGGCCGTATGGAGCGCGTCGTGGGCGACCCCATGGACGGCTCAGCCGCGACCCCGTCCCGGCTCACCGTCTACGACGCCCCGCTCGAACTTGAATCCATCACGCCCCAGATGCGCGAAAACCTCGACGACGAACTCACCGAGGTGAAGAGCGAAAACGCCATCGATCGCATCACGTCCCAGGCCAACACGCGCACCCTCGAGCGCGTCCCCGCCGGCGCTCGCTTCCGCATCCGCCTCATCATCGATATCCTCTGCGAAGAGGACAAGGCCCTGGTCGCCAAGGTCGCGGAAGGCCTCCGCCTCCTTGAAGACGACAGCCTCGGTGGCGGTGGTTCCCGCGGCAGCGGCCGCGTCCACTTCGCACAACTCCGCCTGCGCTGGCGCGGCCGCGGCTACTATGCCGCCGGCGCCGCCGAAGCGGAACTGCTCTCCGGCGCGGATGTCGCGCGTCTGCAAACGCTGGCCAATTCTCCCGACTTCGCCGCTCAACTCAGCGAGTAAGAAACAAAGGTAGGCAATGTCCCTGGCTCTGCTAGGCAAATTAAAACCCTCCGGCGCCTGGCGCATGGGTCCGGACACCGGTTCTCGCGACCGGGTCGACCGGATCGTGCACAGCGATACCTGGTTTGCCGCCCTCACCGCGGCCTTCTCCCAGTTGGGCTGGCGCGACGAATGGCTCGCCGCCACCACCCAGTCCGCCCAACCCGCCGTGCGGCTCAGTTCTCTCTTCTTCGGCCTCGACGACGCGCTCCTCGTGCCCGCCCCTGCCACTCTCTGGCCTCCCCCGAACGCTTCCGGCAAGATCCGCGTCGAAGGCGCCCACTACATCCCTGCTTCCCTCGTGGGCCAGTTGGCCGCCGGTGCTGCCTTCAACGAAGACCAGTGGGAAGTCGACGGCTACAGTGGTTGCCTCCTGCGCCGCGGACGCAAGTCCTCCCGCACGGGCCCCTATCGCGTCGCCCTCCGCAGCCACGCCGCCGTCGACCGTCTCGAACCCGGCCGCATCGCCGTTCACCAGTCCGCCTGCATCGAATGGTCTGAAAACGCCTACCTCTGGTTTGTCGCTGAATTCGCCGGCGACGATGCCCGGCAGCAGTGGACCGCGCGCCTCGAAAGCGCCCTCCGCCTCCTCGGCGACTCTGGCGTCGGCGGCAAGCGCTCCAACGGTTGGGGCCACTTCACCATCGACAGCATCGTCTCGGGAGAACTCCCGCAACTGGTCATCGGCTCGCCCCGCCAAAACAGTGAAGCCGAAACCGCGCCCACGGAAAGCTCCTACTGGTTGCTGTCCCTCTTCTGCCCCGGCGAAAACGATCAGGTCGACTGGACCCGCGGCAGTTTCTCCCTCCTTCATCGCAGCGGTCGCGTGGAAAGTCCCGCCGGCTGGGGCGCGGAGAAGAAATCCCTCCGCATGGTCCGCGAAGGCTCCGTACTCCTGGCCGCTCAGCCTCCGTCCGGCAGTGCCCCCGACGTTGCGCCGGATGGCTTTGCCCATCCCGTCTACCGCAACGGCTTTGCCGTCTCCATTCCGCTTCCCTGGCGGGTGAACGTATGAAGTACCGGCTCGAAGTTCTCACTCCTACTCTCGTCGGGGACGGCGCGGCTCTCGCCCCCATCGACTACATGGTGTGGAAAGACCAGGTCAACGTCCTCGACCAGAAGCGCATCTTCCGCCTGCTGGCCAAAGGCTCGCGGCTGGACAGCTACCTCACCCAGGTCAAACGCGCCGAAAAACTCGATTTCGCCAGTTGGGGTGGCTTCGCCCAAAATTACGCCGGACGCCGCATTCCCTTCGAACACGCCAGCTACACCGCCTACTGGGAGCGCCTGCGCGCCGAAGACTGCTTCATTCCCACGTTTGCCGCCGGCGCCGCCGGTCCCTATCTACCCGGCAGCGCCCTCAAAGGCGCTCTGCGCACCGCGCTGGTCGCCAGTGTCGCCGACGAAAAGGCCCTCGAAGCCGCCAAGGGACAGCGCCGCCCCGGCGAGGCTCTGGAAGTCCGCGCGCTGCACCGCGAGCGCGCCGGCGGCGACATCATGAAGAGCCTCGGCATCGGCGATTCGCCCGCCGTCCCCACTTCCTCCTTCCGCGTCTACATGCTGCGCACCGCCACCTTGGTCGAAATGCGTCCCCCGCAGCAGGGTCTCGGTCTCGGTTGGAGACAGGCCGGCCGCGGTTCGGTCGACTCCCGCCGCATCGAGGATAGCTTCCCCACCTTCGCCGAAATGGCGCAACCCGGCACCGTCTTTGAAGGCGCTTGGGACGAAAAGCCCTTCTACAAGCAAACCGATATCCTCCGTGCCCTGCATTGGAAGAGTCCCGCCACCCGTGAGAAGATCCTGGCTGCCGCCAACGCCTATGCCGCCAAGGCCCTGGCCGCTCACCGCCAGTTCGCCACCATGACCGGGCTCACCCCGCTGCTCCGCACCCTCGATCAGTTGGACGCCGCCCTCGCCGCCTCGTCCGCCCAAGGCGACTCCTGTCTGGTCACCCTCGGCTGGGCTACCGGCCTTTTCGCTAAGAGCGCCTGGCTACCCAGTTCCGAAGACCAGAACTACCGAAACCTCATGGCCGAGCAGCCCGACTACGCCCGCGCCATCCGCACCGGCCTTCCGTTCCCCAAGACACGCCAAATCGTCTTCGCCGGCAACCAACCCTCCGCTCTCCCCGGCTGGTGCCGCCTGACGGCGTAGCGCAGGCACTCGTTTCGGTGCTTGGCTAACCACACACCGGCCTGCACAACATATCAAAGAAGATCATCGGTGAGCTGTGTACCCGCGATAATATCTACCCATGCGGACAGCGTTGATGGTCTGGGTGTTTGGATTGGCGAGCGTTTGGGCGCAAGGGGGTGGTGTAGCGGGTCTGGCGTGGATGGAAGGGCATTGGTCGGGCCAGATGGGCCGGGCGGCGCTCGAGGAAGTTTGGATTGCGCCTGCCGGTGGAGCGATGTTGGGGGTAAGCCGGACGGTGGCGCGCGACCGGATGGTGGCCTTCGAGTTTCTGCGGATTGAAAGCCGCGCGGATGGTATTTACTATGTGGCGCAGCCGGGTGGACGTCCGCCGACGGCGTTCAAGCTAACACGGTCGGCGGCGGCGCTGGCGGTTTTTGAAAATCCGCAACACGACCATCCGAAGAAGATCACTTACCGCCTGGAAGGCGCGAATACGCTGGTGGCAGCCGTTGAAGGCGACGAGGGTGGAAAGCCCAAGCTGCAGGAGTTCCGGTTCGAGCGAAAGGCGGAGGCGCGAAAGTAGGGGCTATCATGACCAGATAGCGAGCTGGTGATGGAGGTTCCTTCGCAGGAGGCAATTCGCGCGCAACTGAACCGGATTCTCGAGAGCGTTGAGTTCCGGGGCGCGGGACGAATGCGGCGCTTCCTGGAGTTGGTGGTGGAGGAGACGCTGCGAGGCCGCGGGGAGTCGCTGAAAGAATATCCGATCGGGATCGCTGTTTTCGACCGTCCGGCAAATTTCGATCCGTCCGCCGATCCGATTGTGAGGGTGGAAGCGCGGCGTCTGCGGGCCAAACTGGAGAACTTCTACGCGGGGGCAGGGCACGGCGACGACGTGATCATCGAGATTCCCAAGGGCCAGTACGCGCCACGGATTCGCACCTCGGGACCAACGGTGGAGAGAAACAGCATCGCCGTGTTGCCGTTCGAGGCGCTGGGGGGCGGTGAGGAACGGTACTTTGCCGATGGGTTGACCTGGGAATTGATCCACCAGTTGACGCGGGTGGAGGGGCTGTCGGTGGTGGCCTGGAATTCCGCCGAGCAGACACGGGGGATGGGAGGCGCGTGGGCGGCGGGCAAGTTGAATGCGAGCACGGTGCTGGCGGGGAGCGTGCGGCGGGCGGGACAACGGTTGCGGATCGTGGTCCAGTTAGTGGACGTCAGTAACAACGTGTATCTGTGGTCGGAGACGTTCGACCGCACGCTGGACGACATTCTGGAGATTCAGGACGAGATTGCGCGGGCGATTGTGGCGCGGTTGGGGGAGAAGTTGGGGCTGGCGAGCGCGGCGCCGCGGCCGCGGATGGGGTACAACATTGAGGCCTATGGCCACTATTTGGAGGGGAGGGCGCACGCCGCCGAACGTACCCCCGAAGGCCTGACCAGGAGTATCGAATGTTTTCGGCGGGCGTTGCAGGTGGATGAGCAGTTCGCGCTGGCGCACGCGGGACTGGCGGAAGGGTTTGTCCTGCTGGCGGATTACGGACTGGAGCCGGTGCGAAGCGTGGTGCCGGCGGCGAAGGCGGCGGCGAGCCGGGCGTTGGAGATCGAGCCGGGACTGGGGGAGGCGCACTGCACGCTAGGATTTCTGCTGGCGCTGCATGACTGGAAATGGGCGGAGGGGGAAGCTCACTTCCGGCGAGCTTTAGAACTGAATCCGAGTTACTCCACCGCGCACCACTGGCTTGGCGCGGACGTTCTAGGCCATGTAGGCCGGTTTGACGAAGCTCTGCGGGAGATCGATATTGCGCGGCAGTTGGATCCGCTGTCCGGGATCGTTCACGAAGGGCGCGGTTACGTACTGATGATGGCGCGGCGCTACGAAGAGGCGCTGGAGTTTCAACGGTCGCTGGTGGAAAGGTTCCCTTCGTTCTTTAAGGCACACACGACGCTGGGGCGGATCTTGTTCAACATGGGACGCCACGAGGAAGCGATCCAGTACCTGGAGAATGGGCGTGCGCTGGCCGGGAGCGTGCCGAGCATTTTGGGGGCGCTGGCGCAGACTCATGGAGCAGCCGGCAACAAGGGGGCGGCGCGCGAGTTGCTGGAAGAACTGAAGAGGCTGGCCGAACAGAGGCATGTGGCCAAAACAACGCTGGCGGTGGCGTATCTGGGGGCGGGCGATCGGGACACCGCCCTCACGCTGTTGGAGCGTGCGGCGAGTGAGCGGGAGATCGGCGCCTGCGGATTGAAGGTAAACCCGATCTTCGATCCGCTGCGGGGGTACGCGCGGTTTGAGGCGTTGCTGGAGCGCGTCGGGTTTCCAGACTAGCTACTTTCCGGCGCAAAATTCGTAAGAGAAGTCCCGCGTTTTCAATGGGCGCGCGGGGTGAACCGTGCGGGAGTGAACAAGGGGGCTTCGGGCGGCACCACTCCAGACATCAGGTCAAGAACATTGTTCTCGAAAAATGTTCTTGACCCGATGTCTTGTCGTTCGTATCATTCTTATGAATGGTACACAAGAAGACCACCCCCTCCGTCGATTCCCTCGTCTTTTCCGTTCCCTCGTTCTCTCAGATCCTCCGCGGGTCCCTGGTCGAGCGCCGGACCTTTCATTCCTCCGGCTGCTCCAAGTGCGCCGAAGGCATCGGCCATCCCCAATGGGTCGTCACCGTCACCTATCCCGGCTCCAGAACCAAGCAGGTCAGCGTCACCGCCGAGCAACTCCCCCAGATCCGCGCATGGATCGCCAACTATCGCCAGATCAAGGAAGCCCTCGAGGCGATCTCCGAGACCAACCTCGAATCGCTGCGCTCCGCGCGGGATGCCGCCAAG
>JAEUQD010000733.1 GCA_016789925.1 Bryobacterales bacterium
GAGCGGTCTTCAGACCGTATTGGCCCGCGCGGATGGCTGCGGAGTAGCCGCCGGGGCCGCTACCTATGATCACCAGATCGTATGTCATGCGGTACTTCCATGATAGGAAAAGGGGAAAGGGAAGGCAAAGCGCGGAACGCGCGCCCGGCCTCCCGCATCCATAATGGAGGATTATGGTTCGGCTTTTGCTCGCGCTGGCATTGGTGGCAACGCTCTTCGGACAGGCGCCCCGAAAGAAATCAGCGGGCAAGAAGGGCGCCCCCGCCACGGTGGAAGCCCCGACTCGGTTTCCCATCGAGACCCTGCGGGTAACGGGGAGCAAGCTCTATCCGGAACCGGCCATCGTGAAAATGTTGGGCGTCAAAGTGGGCGACCTCCTGGATGAGAAGGCCCTGGATCTCGCCCAGCAGAATCTGAGTGCCCACGGAGCCTTTTCCGGAATCGCCTACCGCTACCAACCGTCGCCCAGCGGCAAAGGCTACGCCGTCACCTTCGAGGTCACCGACACCGAACAAGTCCTGCCCATGCGGTTCGACGAACGGTTGAAGTTCGACGAGAAGGCCGTCCGCCAGAAGCTCGATACTCTCGACCCGCTGTTTCGCGATAAGATCCCGGGTACGCAGGCCGTGATCGAACGCTACCGCGCCGCCGTGGAGCAGGCGGGAGGACAGCCGGTCCAAGCCAAGGTGTCCGCCGATGGTCCGGACGAACTCTACGTCCTCTTCTACCCCAAGGGGGCACCCCCGGTGATTGCCGGGACGTTTTTCAAGGGCAACAGCGCGGTGGCGACGGCCGACTTGCAAAACACGCTCAACGGCGTAGCCGTGGGCGTCGAATATCGCGAGAAGGGCTTTCGCGAGTTGCTCGAGAATTCCTTGCGTCCGTTGTACGAAGCCCGTGGGCGCATTGGTGTGAAATTCCTCGCTGTCGAAACCGTGGCCGACCCGAACGTAAAAGGCCTTCGGGTCACTACCACCATCGAAGAAGGGCCCAGCTATTCCTTTGGCGACGTTGGGGTAACGGGCGCGGGAGGGTTCGACCGGGAATTGGCCAAAGCCGCCGGGATTCGCTCCGGCGACGTCGCCAACATGTTGTCGGCGCAGGCTGCGCAAGAGAAGATTCATCTGGCGATGAAGCGGAACGGGCACATGAATGTCAGCTCGAAGATTTCACGTCAAGTTATTGAAGAAAAGAGAATTGTCAATCTTCTTTTCACAGTGGCGCCAGGTCCGAAGTACACCTTTGGAAAGCTCTTCTTGAAGGGCTTGGACATCCACGGCGAACACGAAATCCGGCGCTTATGGAACATGAAACCGGCCCAGCCTTTCAACGCCGAGTATCCGGACTACTTCTTGAACCGCATCCGCGAAGATGGGTTATTCGACAACCTCGAAACCACCCGCAGCGAGATCAAGCCCGACCACCAAAACCTGACCGCCGACGTCACGCTGATTTTCAACGAGAAGCGGAGAGAGCTTCTGAAGCCGAAACAGTAGTGGCATGGTAGATTGAGAGTCAGTGTCCAACGTTCCGGAGAACGAAGACAGCCCGCCCACTACCCCGGAAGTACCGGCAACAGATACGCCCGTCGTGTCCTCGCCGCTCGACGTTCACCTGGAGATGTACGACGGACCACTTGACCTGCTGCTGGACCTCATCCGCAAACAGCAGATCGACATCTACGACATTCCAATCGCTCGCATTACCTCGCAATACCTCGAATACATGCAGAAGGCGTTGGAACTGAACATCGAGCTCAGTTCGGAATTCGTCTACATGGCGGCGACTCTGATTCAAATCAAATCGAAGATGCTGCTGCCGCGCGATCCGGAACTGGAGAAGATTTCACCCGAAGAAGACCCGCGCAAGGAACTGGTAGACCGGCTGTTGGAGCACGAGCGCTTCAAGAATGCCGCCGAAATGCTGCACCAGAAGCGCATGATCGAAGAAGCCATCTGGTCCAATCCGAAGACAGCGGAGTTCCTGTCGAATGAGGACGAGCAGGCGGATCTTTCAGTCACCCTCTACGACCTTGTGCGCACGCTGCAAACCATCCTCGACCGTGCCAAGAGCCGGCCGGTATATGAGGTTGGGAAGGAAGATATTACGGTGCCGGACATGATCCGTTACTTGAGGCGCGTCTTGAAAGAAGAGATCAGCGAGTCAAGCAGCGTCCGGGCGTCGGAGTTGTTCGAGCGCCAACGAAGCCGGCGAGGGATGATCTGCCTGTTTCTTGCGATTCTGGAAATGGTCCGCATGCAGGCCGTCCAACTCGTTCAGGAAGAGCAGTTTGGCGACATCGGGCTCAAGCGCCACCATAAATTTGAAGAACTGTTCGGGAGTGAGCAGGCGCTCGCCGCTCTCGAAGAAGAATACGCGTAAAGCTAACAATGGAAGAACAGGAACTGACAACGCCGGTGGAACCGGCGGTCGAGGAAACCCCTGCGGAGACCGCCGAGCA
>JAEUQD010000746.1 GCA_016789925.1 Bryobacterales bacterium
GGCTTCGTTGGATGCACGAATTGCCTGTGGCTGCCTTCCTGATTACGAACGATCCACCCGTCAGCGCGAAGTTTCTTGAGGATGTCGCGCACCTTCATGTTTACGGGCCGCCCTTACCTCCCCAGCCGCGCGGCCCAATTCTGGACAACCACCATCGGCAAGTCCGGCGGCTCGCCCCCTTCCGGTTCCAGCACTAAGAACCGCTGGCCGTCGCGGGCTGGCGCAAAGCGCGCACTGCCAACACGGTCCGCCAGTTGGAAGAGCGGTTCAGGTTTCCCGGGCTGTACGGCCGCGCCTTCCAAACTCATGCTCGCCGCCGTCAGCATTCGACTCCGGCCCACCCAGTACAGTTCCTTGCCGTCGCCGCGCCACGCGGGGGAGAACCCTCCGTCCCCCGAAATCAGCCACTTGCCCTGGCGCTGCGGGAATCCCTGCACATACACTTCAGGCCGCCCGGACTCGTCCGAGGCATAGGCCACCCAACGCCCGTCCGGAGAAAACGCGGCGCCCACTTCGTTGTACTTTGTTCGCAGATACGGCTCCGCCTTTCGCTCCCCCGCCAGCGCAAGCTTCCAGATGTCACCGCGATGATAGTAGAGGAAATGCTTGCCGTCAGGAGACACGTCTTCCGCGAAGAGCAAATCGCCCTTGAGAACGAGTTCCTCCTCGCCGGAATCGTCCGCGGCCTTCCGGAACATTGCGCCGGCGGTCCAGAAGTAGACATGTCTGCCGTCCGGAGACCAACGCGGATTGTAGGCGCGGCTGAATGTGAAGCGTGTGCTCAACCCACGCGCCAAGTCGAGCAGCGAGACATCGAATTGGCCGGCGGCGGCCGCTGCCGTATACGCAACCTTGGTCTGGTCCGGCGAAATTCGAAATGAGTAGTCGTTCCGCTGGAAGGGCTCGCCGACCGTTCCGAGCACTTTTCCCTCACGGTCTCGCCAGGTAAACCTCACCTTTTCAGCCGCGGCTCCCCTGCCATAAAACAGGGTTCCACTGGCGGCCACCGAGAAATTCGCGAAGCCGCCTGGATTCAGATCAATGCTTTTCGCAACCACAACCGGATCTCCCGTCAACCGGGGAGGGTTCAATTCGAGCCGGCGCGCCATCAGCGTTCCGTTGCCCTGGATGTACAGCAGTTGGCCGGACGCCGCATCGTACAGCGCCTTGTACTGCGTTTCCACGAGTTTCACGGAGGGCTTTCCATTAAGGAACCCGATGAAGATCGCGTTCTCTTCCGGGTCTGCATGGCTCATAACGTAAAGAATTTCACGTCCTCCCGGCAGAAACTGCGGATAGTCGTGCGAAGACTCGGCGGTGTCCCGATTCAACTTTGTCACAGGGGAAGGCGTGCCCCCAGACGCTTCCACTCGCTGGATTGCGGAACCCCGCTCACTAAAGAGGATTACGCCGTCTTCGCTCCATGCCCCTCCCCGTCCGTTGCGCGCGTCGCAGAGGGCAATGGGCGCTCCTCCCGCCAAATCGATCCGTTTCAGCTTCTGCTCCGCAAAGAACGCCAGCGACTTGCTGTCCGGCGACCAGAATGGGCGGCCGGCATTCTCCGTTCCCGGCAGCGCCCGCGCCTCCAGCGACTCCAGCGGGCGCACGTAGAGCATTCTTGGGCCCTTGGCCGCCTCCGCAACAAAGGCCAGTGTGCGGCCGTCCGGGGAGATTTCGGAGCCGCCTGAAATCCCTGCGGACACAAAGCGGCCGCCTGCAGGAGGTTCGACCACAAACGTGGCTGGCTGAGTCGTCTCGCGAGGTTGGCGCCGCCAACCCGTCCAGCCTAACGCCGCCACGGCCACCAGGCACGCGGCCGCGGTTACTCGCCATGACCATGGGCTAGGCTTTGGCGCCGCACTCTCCACCACCGGCGACCGCAACTCCAACACGATGTCCCGCATCGACTGCCAACGGTCCTCCGGGTCCTTCGCCAGACACCGCCGCACCAGCCGTTCCAGCCACACCGGCGTAAACGGCTTCACCGCCATCGGCGCGGGCTCCCCTCCCAAGATTGCCGCCACCAGACTCGTGTAACTCTTCCCCTGGAACGCTTTCCGCCCTGTCACCATCTCATACAGCACCGCCCCAAACGCCCAGATATCGCTCCGCGCATCCGCCTCTTTCCCCTCGAACTGCTCCGGAGCCATATACTGCGGCGTGCCTAACACTGTGCCTTCGGTGGTGAGGACGGCGGTAAGAGTTTCCTGCATCGGAGCGGGCTTGGCCGTCGACTTCGCCAACCCGAAGTCCAAAACCTTGACGCCGTCGCGGGTGAGCATGATGTTCTGCGGCTTCACATCCCGGTGCGTCACTCCCGCCCGATGCGCCCGGTCCAACGCATCCGCAATCTGCACGGCATACTGCAACGCCTGCGCCAGCGGCAACGCACCTTTCTCAATTCGCGCCGCCAGCGTCTCCCCCTCGATTAACTCCAGGACCATGTAATTCGGTCCAATATCGTGCAGCACGCAGATATGCGGGTGATTCAGCGAAGCCACCGCCCGCGCCTCCCGCTCAAACCGCCCCCGCGCATCCTCTCGCTGCGCGATATGGTCCGGCAGGACCTTGACAGCAACGGTCCGCCCTAACCGCGTATCTCGCGCCCGATACACCTCTCACATCCCCCCTGCGCCGATGGGCGAAATCACTTCATAGGGTCCCAACTGATCGCCCGCTGACAGTGGCATAGTGTTATTTCCCCAGCCTCGCCGCCCAGTGCAGCACAACCACCATGGGCGGGTTCGGTTGGGCGCTGCCCTCGGGTTCGAGCACGAGAAACCGCTTCCCATCCCTGGCCGGAGCAAACGACGACTCCGACACGTCGAAGAGAGGTTCGGGTTTGCCCGGCGTTACAACCCCACCTTGGAAGTCCATCGCCGCCGCCATCAATTTTCGATTCGACGACCGCCAATACAGCTCTTTGCCGTCGGCCCGCCACGCCGGAGGCCCAAGGCCCCCACCGGCGGAAACCAGCCACTTGCCTTGGTGTTCCGGAAATCCCTGCACATAGATGGAAGCACTCCCCGACTCATTCGATTCGTAGGCCACCCATCGCCCATCCGGAGATACAGCCGCTCCGCGCTCCGGATGTTCCGTCCGCAGATAGGGCGCCGGTTTTCGTTCTCCCGTCAGTGGCAGCTTCCAGATGTCATTGACATCGTCATAGAGCAAGTACTTGCCATCAGGCGACACACCGCCTAGCGCCGTCACGAGAGGACCCCTGAGCACCACTTCTTCCTCGCCCGCCCCATCCGCGGATTTGCGATAGATGCCGCTATCGCTGATGTAGAAGAGATCACGTCCATCGGGCGACCAGTGTGGCGATCCCGCGCCTTTGAACGTGAACCGTGCGCTCAACCCGCGCGCGAATTCGAGAATCCAGATGTCTCTTTGCCCACTGGCGGCCACGGCAGCGTATGCAACCCGGCTCTGATCCGGCGCGATCCGAAAAGTGGTCGCACCCTCAGACGGCTCTCCGACGGTTCCCAGGAGATTGCCTTTGCGATCCCGCCAGGTGAACCTGCCCTTCTGCATCCCGGTTCCCCGGCCATAGAACAGGGTCCCGTTCGCCGACACGGAAAAGTGCCCATGGCCGCTATTCGTGGCGACGGCGACCCCTTCCGCCACCACGGCCGGATCTCCGCTCAGGCGCGGCGGATCCAACTCCAGCCTGCGCGCCATCAGTCTGTCATTCCCATCTATGTACAACAGCCGCCCCGAGCCGGAGTCGTAGACCGCCTGGCTTCGCGTTTGGAGGATTCTCGTGGCTGGACCGCCGTCCAGCGAGCTAACGAAAATCCCGTTCTTGTTCGGGTCCGCATGGCGCACCAGGTAGAGAAACCGCCGCCCGCCAGGGAGAAACTGCGGATGGTAATGCGAATTTTCGCCGCCTTCGCGGTCTAGCTTTGTGGCTGGCGAAGGAGTGCCTCCGGAAGCGGGAATCCGTTGCACCTCCCTGCGTGGTGTACTGAACAGGATCACGCCGTCGTCATTCCAGGTCCCACCGCGGCTGTACGTCACGTCACAGAGGGCAATCGGGGATCCCCCGGCCACGTCGACGCGTTTCAACTTTCCGCCGGCCACAAAGGCCAGTGTCTTGCTGTCCGGCGACCAGAACGGCCGGTCGGCATCCTCGGTTCCCGGTAAAGGCCGCGCCTCCAACGAATCCAATGGGCGCACGTGCAGCAGTGTTTCTCCCTTCGCTGTCACCGCCATGAAGGCCAGTGTTCGGCCATCCGGCGAGATGGCGGAACCTCCTCTCACTCCGATGGGAGCAAAGCGGCCCCCCACAGGTGGTTCCACCGTGAGAGTCACTGGCATCGGCGCTTGGCGCGGCTGCTGCTGCCATGCCGTCCACCCCAGTGCCGCGACCAGCGACACCACAGCCACCGCCCACGGCCACCAACCGGACTTCACCGGTGCGGCGGTCGCCGGAACAGCCGAAGAATTGTCGATCGCAATCCGGGCTTCGCCAATGTCGCGGAGCCGGTTCTTTAGATTGCGGTCCAGGCAGCGGCGGAGTAGCTCTCGAACCGCGGGCGGGGTCTCTTTCGGCAACTGGCCGAGATCGATCGGCGCCCGCAGAACATCGGCCAGCGTGTGCGAGATACTCTCGCCGTCGAACAGCCGCTTGCCCGTCAGCAGTTCCCATAACACCACGCCGTAACTCCAGATGTCGGCGCGGCGGTCTACCGGCTTACCCGCCGCCTGCTCCGGACTCATATAGCCAGCGGTGCCCAGAATGACGCCGGCTTCGGTGGCGCGGATGGTTAGTGTTGGCGACTCGGCGTTGCTCGGCGAACTCGTTCTTTCGACCGCTTTGGCCAGTCCGAAGTCCAGGACCTTGACAACGCCTTCCGGCGTCACCTTCACATTCGCCGGCTTCAGGTCGCGATGGATAATCCCCTTCTCATGCGCCGCTTCAAGCGCCTCGGCGATTTGCCGCGCCACCGCCAGCGCCTCGGCAACCGGCAGCGGACCGCGTAGGGTCTCGCCTTCCACTAACTCCATCACGATCGCATTGCCTTCCAGCCCATAGATGGCCGCGATGTTGGGATGGTTCAACGCCGCCAGCGTTTGCGCTTCGCGCTGAAACCGCGCCAGATAGTCGGCATCATTCGCCAGCACGGCCGGCAAAACTTTGATCGCCACATCGCGATTCAGCTTCGAGTCCCGCGCGCGGTACACTTCGCCCATGCCGCCCTGCCCAATCGGCGCGAGGATCTCGTAAGGTCCCAGTTTCGCGCCCACGGATAAAGGCATAGTGTTCGAATTAGCTTATCGCAACGAAAGACCACTTAGTACGCCGTCCATCGGGAACGCAGCCTTCTTTATAAGCAACAAGAATCAGGCGAGCAGATCCTTTACAACGTTTCCGTGGACGTCCGTGAGCCTGAAGTTGCGACCGGCGTACCGGTACGTCAACCGGAGGTGATCAAGACCGAGCAGGTGAAGGATCGTGGCGTGTAAGTCGTGGAAATGCACTTTGTTCTCTACGGAATAGTACCCGTAATCATCCGTCGCGCCGTAGCGCAGTCCCGCTTTCACACCAGCTCCCGCCATCCACATCGTGAAGCCATGCTGGTTGTGGTCGCGCCCGTCGGTGCCTTGCGAAGTGGGTGTGCGGCCGAACTCACCGCCCCAAACCACCAGTGTGTCCTTGAGCAGGCCGCGTGCTTTCATGTCGTGCAGGAAACCGGCGATGGGCTGGTCCACTTCGTAGGCGTTGCGGGCGTGGTCCTCGCGCAGGCGGTCGTGCTGGTCCCACTTGTAGCTGTGGGTGACCTGCACGAAGCGGACGCCGCGCTCGATAAAGCGACGCGCCATGAGACACTGGCGGCCGAAGTTGGCCGTTCGCTTGTCGTCCAGGCCATACAACTTCGCGGTGGCCGGCGACTCCGACGCAATATCTTGAAGTTCCGGAGCCGCCGTTTGCATCCGGAAGGCGAGTTCGAACGACTCGATGCGACCTTCGAGCGCGGCGTCGGGTCCGGTGGATTCCAACTGGCGGCGGTTGAGGTCTTGAGCGAAATCGAGTTCCAGGCGCTGCATGTCGCGCGGGGTCTCTGTGTTCTGGATGAAGGGGATCTTGGCGTTTTCCGACCCGATG
>JAEUQD010000750.1 GCA_016789925.1 Bryobacterales bacterium
GCTCGCCTGGGAGGAAGGCGACGAAAACTGGGGCAAGGACTATGGCCAGGGCATCGTCGAAAACGGCCGCGGACTCATGGTGCGCCGGCAAACGCGCGTTGCCGTCTGGGCGAACAACCGCCTCCTCGAGCCGACCGCCCCGCTCAGCACCGCCCTGCCCGAAGAGTTCCGTCAGGCCTTTCTCAACCCCCGCCTCCTGCTCGACAGCGCCGGCGTTCCCACCGTCTTCTTCCGCTACCGCTTCAACCTGCCCCAGTCCGGCGGCGGCGAATTCTCCAATCGCGGCGAATGGCGTCTCGGCGCATCGCGCCTCGAAGGCAACGCATGGTCCACGCTCGTCGAGTTCCCCAATACCCCCGGCCGCATCGACGCTCCGCTTGCCCTCGCCCCCGCGCCCCAAGGCGTCACCGCCCTCTGGACCACTGACCGCCGC
This sequence comes from Bryobacterales bacterium, assembly GCA_016789925.1. Taxonomy (GTDB): domain Bacteria; phylum Acidobacteriota; class Terriglobia; order Bryobacterales; family Bryobacteraceae; genus JADLDI01. The sequence goes on from JAEUQD010000750.1 coordinate 434, forward strand.
CGCTGGCCCAACGGCCGCACTGGCGACCAGGACCTCGTCAGCGCCTTCGTTCCTACCGCCTCCGCGCCGCCTCCGGACCTGACCGCCTACCGCGCCGCCGCCGAAAACCTCCGTCCCTCACACGCCCGCGAAGCTCAGGACCTCGCGCGCATTCGCGCCTACCGCGCCGTCATCAACGGCAAGCCCCATCAGATCGTGCGCGGCGATATTCACCGCCACACCGATATCTCGTGGGACGGCAATCGCGACGGCTCCCTCCACGACGCCTATCGCTATGCGGTAGATGCGGCGGGCTTCGAGTACATGGGCGTTTGCGACCATCAGGCCGGCGCGATGAATCCCTACAACTGGTGGATGATCCAGAAAGCCGTCGACCTCTTCTCCATCCCCAACCGCTTCGCGCCGCTTTATTCTTACGAGCGCAGCCTGCCCTATCCCAACGGCCACCGCAACGTCCTGTTCGCCGAACGTGGCCGCCCCGTGCTCGCCCTCTCCAAGGCCGAGCAGGCGGGTACCGAAGGCGCGGGCAAGCTCTACGCCTACCTGCGCCAGTTCCAGGGACTCACCACCTCGCACACCTCGGCGACCGGCGCGGGAACCGACTGGCGCGACTCCAGCGAAGACCTCGAACCCGTCGTCGAAATCTACCAGGGCTATCGCCACTCCTACGAACAGCCCGGCGCGCCCCGCTCACCCAAACAAGGCGAAGAACCCGCCCGGTTCGCCGCCGGTTACGTATCCAATGCCTGGGCCAAAGGCATCAAAATGGGTGTGCAGTCCAGTTCCGACCACGTCTCGACGCACATCTCCTACGCCGCGCTCTACGTCGACCGCATCCACCGCCAGTCGATTCTCGACGCGATTCGCGCCCGGCGGACCTATGCCGCCACCGACAACATCGTCGTCAACTGGCGGGCCGAGAACCACTTCATGGGCGCCAGCTTCGACTCGCCCAAAGCCCCGGTGATGCGCGCCCATGTGCTCGGCACCGGCAACCTCGCCGTTATCAGCGTCGTCAAGAACAACCGCGTCGTCTACACCGCGCCCGGCCGCGGCACGGAAGCGAAGTTTCAATTCACTGACCGCGAAATCTCGAAAGGAACCGCTTGGTACTACCTCCGCGTGGAACAGCAGGACGGGCAGATCGCCTGGAGTTCTCCTCTTTGGATCAACTATCCGTGACGCCCTACCTCCGCGTCGACAACGTCACCAGGCGCTATGGCAACGGAGCCGAAACCGTCGACGCCCTTCGCGGCGTCTCCCTCTCCTTCACCCCCGGACAGTTCGTCGCCCTTGTCGGGCGCTCCGGCTGCGGCAAAACCACGCTCCTCAATCTCTGCGGCGCGATGGACTTCCCCACCAGCGGAACCGTCGCCCTGGGCGATCAGGTCACCACCGGCATGAGCGACGCCGCCCTCACCCGCCTGCGCCGCACCCAGGTGGGTTTCATCTTCCAGTTCTTCCAACTGCTGCCTACGCTCAGCGCCGTTGAAAACGTTGAACTCCCCGCCCTGCTCGCCGGCGACACCAATCCGCGCGCCCGTGCCCTCGAACTTCTCCGCTTCGTCGAGATGGACTCGATGGCCCAACGCATGCCCCACCAGCTTTCCGGCGGCCAGATGCAGCGCATCGCCATCGCCCGCGCCCTCGTCAACTCCCCGCGCGTCCTGCTCGCCGACGAACCCATCGGCAACCTCGATACCACCACCGGCGAACTCGTCCTCAACCTCCTCCGCCGCACTGCCCGCGAACGCCAGACCATCATCCTGATGGCCACCCATAGCCTCGAATCCACCAGCTTCTGCGACCTCGTCGTCCGCATGCGCGACGGCCGCGTCGAAGACATCCTGGAGCGCTGATGCCGTTCTTCCGGCTCTTTCAGCGCATGATCGCGCGCCCCTTGCGCGCCGAGCCGCTTCGCACCCTGCTCACGCTTGTCGCGGTCTCGCTCGGTGTCGCCGTCGTCATCGCCATCGACCTTTCGGGTGAAGCCGCCGCTGGTTCCTTCCGCTCCTCCATGGAAACGCTCACCGGCAAATCCACGCTCGAAATCACCGCCACCGGCGGCGTCGACGAGCAACTCCTCGGCACGCTGGCCGCCCTCCCCGTGCCCCTTCGCTTCGCCCCCCGCGTGGAAGGCTTCGCCGCCCTCGGCCAGTCCGTCATTCCCCTCGCCGGCATCGACCTGCTCACGCAGGACCGCGAACAGCCAGGCGAAGAGAAGGAATCGTTCGACATCTTTCGCGACCCCCGGTCCATCTGGGTCAGCTCGAACCTCGGTCTCGCCAAGGGCGCGCAGGTCTCCCTTGTCATCAACGACCGCCAGGCCACCTACACCGTTCGCGGCGTCTTCGAATCCACTGACCGTTTCATTGCCATGGACATCGGCGCGGCCCAGATTGCACTCGGCAAACAGGGCCGCCTCGACCGCATCGAAGTCTTCACCCCAGCAGGCGCCGCCGTCGAACAGTGGCGCGCCCCCGTCGCCGCCGCCCTGCCTCCCGGCGTCAAGCTCGAAGCCCGCGGCACGGCCACCGACAGTAACCGCAAAATGCTTGCTGCCTTCCGCTGGAATCTGCGCGTGCTCAGCTACATCTCGCTGGTCGTCGGCGGCTTCCTGATCTTCAACACCATCTCGATTTCCGTCGTGCGCCGCCGCGCGGAAATCGGCGTCGTCCGCGCCCTCGGCGCGACGCGCTGGCAGGTGCTGTTGCTGTTCCTCACGGAAGCCGGTTTGTTCGGCCTGCTCGGCGCGGCCATCGGTCTCGTGCTCGGCCGCCTCATGGCCCAGGGCGCGGTCCAGTTGATCGCCGCCACTGTCCAATCGCTCTATGTAAGCAGCACTCCCGGCGACATCACCATCACCGCGACCACCGTCATCGAGGCGCTCTTCATCGGTCTCGGCGTCTCGCTCGGCGCGGCCCTCGCCCCGGCGCGCGAAGCCGCCCTCGTGCCTCCCGTCGAAGCCATGGCCCGCGGCCAGCGCGAATATCACGCCCGCGTCCACGCCGCCCGCGACTTCCTCATCGCCCTTATCCTCGGCGCCGCGGCCTACGCCGCCGCCCAACTGGATGCCTACAACGGGCGCCCCATCGCCGGCTACGCCGCTTCGTTCCTGCTCATTATCGCCTCCGCCCTCGCCATCCCCGCGGCCATCCGCTCCGTGTCGCGCATC
>JAEUQD010000755.1 GCA_016789925.1 Bryobacterales bacterium
TCATCGGCTCGCACCTTTGCTCCACGCTTCTTTCAGACGCTCCCTCGCGGTCACGCCCTTGCGCTTCGCTATCCTTCACCTCCATCAGGTTGGTCAGGGGACTTGCACCCCAGTAGTCGCCGAACATGCTCGGCACACAAAGAAAAAGGGGCGCACAAGGCGCCCCTTTTTGCTTACGAACCGCAGCCGGGATTAGAAGGCGAGCTTCAACCCGAACTGCATGATGCGCATCGGATTGCGCAACCCACGAACCTCGCCCATGCGGGTGGCGTCCGGAACCAACTGATTGTTGTTCGTGAACCCAATTCCGTTCGGCTGGCCGAAGTAGGGTGTATTGGTCGAATTGATCGCCTCGACGCGGAACTGCACGTTGAACCGCTCCTTAAAGGGGAAGTTCTTGAACATGGAGAAGTCGAGGTTGCGTTGCCCCGGCGCAGTCAGGACCTGGTAGCCGAAACTACCGAAGCGGCAGAGGTCCTGGCGGTTCGGGATGTTGCAGGTGACGCGCGAAAATGCCTGCGGATTGAACATCTGCGCCCGCGAGGGGTTGCTCAGCCAGGGGTTGCCCACCAAGTCAGGCCGCACCGGGCCGCCGGTGTTGATGTCGCCGCCTTGGGCCAGGTCGAACGGGAAGCCCGTACGCAGCGAGAGGATACCGTTGGTCTGCCAGCCGCCGACGATCGCGCCTGCCACACCCTTCAGATTCCTGCCCGGCAGTTCCCAAACGAAGTTGGCAACCATGTTGTGCGTCTGGTCGAAGCGATAGCGGCCGCGGCTGCCGACGCGGTCCAGCGGGTTCTGGAAGGATACGCCTTCCTGCCCACCGTTTTCGCCATCACCGTGCGATTTCGACCAGGTGTAGGACAGACCGGCTGCGATGCCGCGCATGAAGCGGCGATCCACTTTCACCTGCAAGCCATGGTGGAAGCTCTCGCCGTAGGAGTCGATGTAGCGAATGGTGCTTAGTTGCTGGACGCCACGAGAGGGCACGGCCGGGTCGTAAAACTGCTGATACGGGCGGCGCGCCTGCACGTTGGTATCGGGCGACGGCGAGGGCTGGTTATAGTTGCCGATGGAGTTGCCCGAGTGCGAGCCCTTGGAACCGACATAACCTACCGTCAATGCGGTGTTGAAAGGCAGTTCGCGCTGGATGTCGAAGCTCCACTTCCACACGCTGCCGTGCTTGTAGTCTGGCGGAACGTAGTTCAGGGCCGTAGCACGCGGAGCAGCCGCCACTCCCGCCGCCTGGAGGAACGGATCGTTCAGGGTGAGAATCGGCTGGCCCGGCCGGAAGATGCGCGTTTGAAGATTGACCGTCTGGCCGTTGCCGCCGATCACCGGGATGTTCTGCGCCACGTCGGTGACCGAGTTGTAGATCAACGAACCGGACTTGGGCGGCATCAGGTTGAAGATCGTCCAGGTATTGAGGTGGTTGATGTTGTCGAACAGGCCAGCGCCGGTTCGGATGACCCACTTGTCCGTGGGACGGTAGGTGATGCCGAGGCGGGGCATGAAGAAGTTCTTTTCTTTGAACAGCGCGATGGCACCCGGATCGCCCAATTGACCCGGCGCAATCGCCGGAATCAGAGCGCCACCAGGAATCTGGTAGCCCGCGCCGCGACCGGCAACGCCGAGGCCGGTACCCGGGAAGTCGAGCGTACGCCACAAGCCTTTCGCGTCATAGGGAGCGCCGATATAATCCCAGCGCAAGCCGCCGCTGACGGTGATGCGCGAACTCACCTTCCAGTCGTCGTGGAAGTAGCCGCCCAGGCGGGTGTTGCGGGGGAAGGTCAGGGGCAGGCCTTCGGGCGAGGTGGAACTGTCGGGCAGGCCGAGCAGGAACGACGCGAGTGCGTAACCCGACTGGTTGGCGCTAAAGCCCAAGGCGCCTTCTTCGACGTTGGCCGCGCCGCGCTCCATCGTGATGTAGTAGACCTCACCGCCGACTTTGATGTTGTGCTTGCCACGGAAAAACGACATGTGGTTGCCGAACTGTACGGTGTCCATGTTGTCGTAGCCGTTGCCGTTGGTGTTTTCGCCGACCGGGAAAGGCAAGCCATTGAGACGCGGCAGGCCATGCTCACGCGGCGTCAGCTTGCGGTTGCCGTCGGAGAACACGCGGAACTGCCCGATTCCGAGCGAGTCCATATCAAAGTTGGTGTTGTCCGTGCGGGGGTTCGCCGTCAGGTCGTCAGAGATGTTGAACCCGAAACGGAACTCGTTGATGGTGGTGGGCCCGAAAGAGTGAATCCACTGGCTGGCCAGGTTGGTGACCTTCGAGGTCACGAACACGGGCAGATTCGGGTTGATGTTGTTTGCCGTCCGGTTGGAACGGTCCCACGCCAGGCGTGCAAACACACGATCGTTGACGTTAAACGTATGGTCGACACGCGCGAAGTAGGTGTGGACATTGGTCGGTTGGGGCACGCCCGCGGTGGCGTTGAAGTCCAGCGGATCGGGCAGCCGGAACTGCGGGCTCGGCACGTAGTTCTTCAGGATGTTGAGCGCGCCCGGATGCAGCCGCGAAGCGGGCAGTATGTTGTTCGGGAACGGCACGCCCGTGTATGGGTCAAACAGAATCACCGGATTGCGCAAGGTGGTGCTCCCCGTGATCGGCGTCGGACGGGCCAATTCCGAGAAATCGCCGGCGCGGAACGTATCGAGCGCAAAGTTGGCGTTCTGGACACTGGTGATGCGGTCCAGCCGGTATTCCATATTAAACGCCCAGAACGTCTTGTTCTTGCCGTTGTAAAGCTTCGGGATCAATACCGGGCCGCTCATGACGAAGCCGAACTGGTTGCGGCGCAGCGGGTCCTTTTTCAACCGGGCGAGGTTGGTGGGCCGTTCAAAGTTGAGGAAGTAATTTTCCGCGTCGAAAACGTCGTTGCGGAGAAATTCGAAGAACGTACCGTGCAGGGCGTTGGTACCGCTCTTCATCGTGATCTGCACGTTGGCGCCGCCGCCGAATCCATACTCCGCGGTAAAGGCGTTCGTCTGAATCTTGAATTCTTCGATCGCTTCGATCGACGGAACAAAGTTGGTGATGTTGATGCGCGGGTCCTTGGCGTCCACGCCATCGAGCGACACAACCTGGAAGGTTTCGCGTTGCCCGTTGGCCGACACGGAGAAGCCCGAGCCAGGAATCGGGAAGCCGCCCATGCCGTCGCCGCGGCCCGTGCGTTCACCGAACTGCACGCCCGGAACGAGAACGGCCAAGCCCACCATGTTCCGGCCGTTGATCGGCAGGTCGATGATGCGCTTGTTTTCGATCACCGCGCCCACGGTCGCGTTTTCGGTGTTCAGTTGCACGGTGTTCGCCGAGATCTCGACGGTCTCCGCCAGCGCACCGACTTCGAGCTTGAAGTCCTGGCGCACCTGCGCCTGAGTTTCCACACGAATGTCGCGAACCGTTTCCGTTTTGAAGCCTTGCATCTCGACCTTGACCTCGTAGTTACCTACCTGGACAAGAGCGAAGCTGTAGAGCCCCGCGGCATTCGACTCCGCCGTGCGCGAGATACCGGTGCCCTGATTGGTCATTGTGACCTTCGCACCAGCAATCACTGCGCCCGAAGAGTCTTCCACTAAACCTTGAATCGACTGCGCCGATTGCGCGTACATCAAAGATGCGCAAAGCGACGCTGCCAAACCAGCGAGTAGAAATCGCTTCATCAAGAAAACACTCCCCTCTCAAATGGTGAAAGATACCGCGAAAAAAACCCTCGACAGCATCATCCGGTCCAGCCCCAGGAGCAAACCAACCGTCACGAGAACAACATGGACCGAACGATAGACCGACAGCCCGCGGGTCCAATTAGTATATAGCGTGGTGAACCGAAAATCGAGTCCTATTCGCTTAGCCGGCGGTTATGAGCGTACTAGGAAAACTCAGCCCACACCACCGTATGGTCCGAACAACCGGGCGCTCGCCGCGGACCTTCGTCCACTTCCACACGCCGGCACTGCGCCGCCAGACCGGCTGTCGCCAAGATGTGGTCGATCCTCCACCCCCAGTTATTCGCATACGCATTTCGGAAGTAATCCCAATATGTGTATTGCACGCGGTTCGGATATAACATCCGGAATAGATCGATAAATCCCCATTCCACCGCATGCTTCCAGGCATTTCTGGCATCGATATGAAAATCGGGATCCATAGTCCGCTTTTCGGGATGGTACACATCGATCGGTTCAGGGGCCACGTTCAAATCCCCCATCCAGAGGACGGGACTCTTCGCGTCCAACCGTTCCTCGAAATACTCGCGAATGCGCGCCAGCCAGCGCAGCTTGTAAGAGTATTTGTCCGACCCCACCCGCTGCCCCTGCGGCACATAACTATTAACAATCGTCAACCCACCAGTCACCGTCACCAGCAGCCGGTCATCTTCGTCTTCACCCGATTCCCCAAATCCCAGCATCACACGCTCCGGTACGGTCCGAGTCAGCGTCGCTACTCCATTGAAACCGCTTTTCCCGCGGTAGCTGACGTGGTAGCCGGTGCCCTCGAACGCCAACCCCGGAAAGTCCTCGTCACGTACCTTCGTCTCCTGCAAGCACAGCACATCCGGCTCGTGCTGTTCGAGCCAGTCGAGGAGGGCCGGTAGCCGCTTCCGCAGCGAATTCACATTCCAGGTGGCAACCTTCATCGCTTGTTCATCT
>JAEUQD010000757.1 GCA_016789925.1 Bryobacterales bacterium
TCATCGGCTCGCACCTTTGCTCCACGCTTCTTTCAGACGCTCCCTCGCGGTCACGCCCTTGCGCTTCGCTATCCTTCACCTCCATCAGGTTGGTCAGGGGACTTGCACCCCAGTAGTCGCCGAACATGCTCGGCACACAAACAATAACGGGCAGGTCCGAAGACCTGCCCGATGAGGGTGATCAAACCAAGGAGGAGTGCTAACGAAAACTGTTTAGGCTGCTTTCTGTACCTTGCCGGAGCGCAAACACGCCGTACATACGCGAATTCGCTTCGTCCCGCCATTCACTACGGCGCGGACCCGCTGCAAATTGATGTTCCAGCGGCGGTTGGTAACGTTGTGGGCGTGGCTCACCCGGTGTCCGTACACAGGCTTCTTGCCACACATTTTGCAGATCTGAGACATAAGAATAGTTCCGGGAGCGAACTGCTCCAAACCGTAGTGTATCAACTCCCCGCCAATTGTTGCAACTAGAAGTCCATTTTCTCCTTTGCGTCTTTGCGTCTTGGCGAGAGTCAAAAAAATAGCCGTTGTGAACGAAAACGCCGCAGAGACAAGCCCGCTAGTCTCTCTAGGCTTGAACCGCCACCCCCTTCCTGTCTTTTTTTCACAAACCCGATAAGCGACCGGTCCCCACCCGCGGAAACGAATTTTGCGCCGGAACGCAGATGGGAGGGCCACACAGGCATCGGAGCCTGCGCCCCCCCACCCCCGGTGACTCTTAAAGGGTCAGGAAAACCATCACCCGCGGGATCGACACCGGAACAAACTGGCCGGTGAAGTTGAGTTTCCCGGTAATCCTGTCCACGCGGAACGACGTGACACAGTCGTTGTTCGTATTCATCGCGTACATGAAATTCCCTGACGGATCCAGCGCGATGTCGAACGGATAATGTCCCCGCGTCCATTCGTCGCCGACCCGGATCATCCAACCTTCCGCATTGATCTCATAGATTGCAATGGAATTGAAGTTCCGGTTCGCGGTATAGAGATACCGGCCGTCCGACGAGAGCTTGATCGCCGATGGGTAGTTGGTGCCGGCAAACCCCTCCGGTACGTTGTAAGAGCTCTGCTTGATCTCGAGCGTGCCTTTCGCCGCATCGTAGGCCGCGAACAGCACAGTGGAAGACTCCTCGTTCAGCACATAAGCCCACCGGCGATTGGGATGGAAGACAAAATGTCGTGGACCTGCGCCAGGCGATGCCTGCAAATACGGCTGATCGTTCGGAGAGAGCTTGCCGTTCACTTTGTCAAACTTGTAGATGAAGACCCGATCGGTTCCGAGATCGGCGATAAACACGAAATTGCCGTCGGGATCCGTCTGGGCCATGTGCGGGTGGGTCGTATCGTGTCCACTGTCGGCGTAACTGCCGACCGGACCATCGTGAGCCCTTCGCGGTCCCAACGGGCCCGTGATTTCGACAACATCGGTCGCCTCGCCGAGCGAGCCGTCGGCCAGGATCGGCAACACCGCCGCGTTCCTCCCGCCGTAGTTGGCCACGAAAACCCACTTTCCGCTCGGATCGACACTAACATGCGTGGTGCCTCCGCCGCGTGCATTCACCACGTTCATGATGCTCAGATCCCCCGTACCCTGGTCGACCGATAGCGCCGTAACTGACCCGTTCGTCGTCCCGGCGAAGTTAGCGATCGAGTTAACGGCGTACATCCATTTCTTATTGGGATGGATTACCAGGTAATTCGGGTTGAGGATGTTCGTTAGCGCGCCTTTCGGCGTCAATGTTCCATCCGATTGGTTCACATAGTAACTGTAAATGCCACCCGTGTTTCTCGGCACGCTCGTGGCGGCCCCAACGTAGGCGATGACGTCGCCGGATGCCGCGCGCGCGGGCGTTGTGACGGCGGCGGCGGTGACGAGCGCCGAAGCGCCCTCCAGAAACCCGCGGCGGGTCACCCGCGGAGTCCGCATCTGCTGAAATGGTTCACTAATCTTCATGTTGGTGTCTTCTTTCCCAGGGTCTTTTCCAAACCGGAATCTCCACTTCGGTTCCGGCACAAGGCTTCAGATGTTACTCTGCGCACAACCCCGTGTCAAGGCCGCGCTCAGGCCGCGCTCAGGCCGCGCTCTATAGGATTTCTGTTTCTTAGCCGTCCTCAACGCGCAGCCCATCCCGCGAGTTCAACAGCCAGTGGATCCTGATGTGTCTCTCCCCACTGCGCCAATTGCCGCGCCATTTCCTTCACCAGCACCGGCGCGCGATCGTACAAGTTGTTGCCCTCGCCCGGGTCCGCCGTCAGATCGTACAGTTCTCCCGGCCGCAATACCGGCCGGATTTCAAATTTCCGCAAAATCAATTTGTGCCGCTCCGTGCGCAGAACGCGCTCCTCGTAGTAGGAACCGTCGATGCCCCGCTGCGGGATGTTCTGCACGACAATCGGCCGCGACCACCGATCTTCGCCCAGCAACTCGGCGGCCAGACTCCGCGCATGAATCGCGGGGGTGAACTCCCGGTCGTTCGCCAGTCCCTGATTGAGCGAGATATTGGCCGCATCGAGAATCGTGGGCATTAGGTCAGCCGTTGTCACACCCGCTCCCCATTGCTTGCCGGCGGCAAACAGCCGCGGATACCGGATAATCAACGGAACCCTGATCACATCCTCGTAGCCCACGCCGATGCCTTCGACGGTGCCGGGACGTTCCACCCAAGGCCGCCCATGATCGGCGGTGAAAATCACCAGCGTGTTATCGAGTGCTCCCCGCTGGCGCAACCGCTCCACAACTCGCCCCACGTTCATATCCAGGTTCGACACGGTTGCGTAGTATTCGCGGTGATCCTTGCCCGGGTACTTCTCCAGCCACTGCCTGGGCGGGTCGAGCGGCTCATGCGGCGCATAGAAGGACAGTTGCAGAAACCACGGGCGCGTCCCCGCCTGCTCGATGAAGTGCAGCGCGTCGTCCGCATGAACATCGGGCCGCCAGCGCGACTTGTGGGGCTCGCCGACCCAATGCCGCAGCAGCGAATTGAACGATTTGAAGGTATCGAAGAAACCCGGATTGCCCGGACCCAGGTGCCACTTGCCGATCGCTCCGGTGGTGTAGCCGGCGTTGTTCAGATGGTAGACAAAGTTCTCCCACAACCGGAACCGAGGATCGCGAAAGGGGTCGGGAATCACGTCGCGGTAGTTCGTATTCACCCCTCCGGGCTCGGAAAAATAGACGTTCCTCCGCAGCCCATGCGCATGCGGATACTTACCCGTCAGGATGGACGCCCGCGCCGGACCGCACAGTGCTTGCGGTGTATAGGCATGCCGGAATAACACGCCTTCCCGCGCCAGCCGGTCCAGGTTCGGCGTCGAGACATTCTTTTCTTCATACGCCCCAATGGCATCGGTCCGGCACTTGTCAAACAGGACCAGCAGAATGTTCGGCGGCGGCGGCGACCCGTTCGTCTGGGCGAAGGGCGCAGTGGCCAGGGAACCAAGAAATGTCCGGCGTTGCAAAGGTGGTATCGCTCCGTCTTGGGAGTATACCGCCATCCGTTTGCATCTTAGCCACCGATCTCCTTGAGATCCCACCCGCGCCGGTATTCCCGGCTGAGATACTGGTTCGCCTCGCGGCAATTAGTCACCCGGAACGCCTTCGGATCCCACTCCACGCGGTGGCCCACCCGCAGCGCCACATTGCCCAACTGGTAGGCCTCCGTGAACGGACCCGCGTATCCGAAGTGACACGGCGCTTGCTTGCCCGCCTTGATCGCCGTCACCCAATCCTTGTGAACCTCTTCCCTACCCCACTCCCGCTGCGGCGGCGCGGGCGGCGCTTCCTCCTTACTCCCCGCGAACGGACCGCGGCCCGCCGGCAGACTCCCCTTCGTCCCGATCCAAACCATCCCGCCGCCACCGCGCCGCAATGGTTGCCCATCCGGCCGCGTGGGCGGTTCGGGCGGTTGCAGGTGCTCCGGCAGCGGCTGCGAACCGTCATACCAGTGCACTGACAATTTGGGCTTGCCTCCGCCACGGACGAAGTCAAACCGGATGTGCGCCCAATCGGGGTACATCTCGCGCCGCATTCCGGAAGTCTCCATCACCTCCACCGACGAAGGCGCTCCAAGATCGAGCGCCATGAACACGACATTCATACTATGGGGAGCGATGTCGCCCAGCGCGCCGCTGCCGAACTCGGTCCAGCCTCGCCATGTCAACGGATGATACACGTGCGGACCCGACCGGAATTGCCCCCGCCGTTCGTAGTTGTACACCTCGTGGCCCAGCGGCCACGCGCTGACGTAGGGGCGCATGGCGGCAGGCCCAATCCAGAGATCCCAGTCCAGGTGCGGCGGGACCGGTTCTTCCGTCAACGGACGGTCGTGCCCTTGCGGCCAGATGGGCCGATCCGTCGCCATGTGGACCTCTTTGATCTCACCCAGCGCTCCCGACTGCACCAGTTCCACCGTTCGCAGCACCTGCGCCTCGGCGGCCGTCTGCGTCCCCATCTGCGTCACGACCTTCGTCTCCGCGGCCACCTTCGCCACCACACGCGCTTCCTGGACCGTTTGCGTGAGCGGCTTCTGACAATAGACATGCAGCCCGTGCCGCATCGCGTACACGCTCATATAGGCGTGGTGATGGTCGGGCGTCGCCACAATCACCCCGTCCAGTTTCTCCTTCTCGATCATCGTCCGGAAGTC
>JAEUQD010000776.1 GCA_016789925.1 Bryobacterales bacterium
CCGATGATCTTCGATACGGACATGGGCAACGACATCGACGATGCGCTGGCGCTCGCGGTGATCCACGGGATGGAAAGCCGTGGGGAAGTGCGGTTGCTGGCCGTCACGGTGACGAAGGACAACCCGTACGCGCCGGTGTACTGCGACCTGGTGAACCACTTCTACGGGCGAGGCAAGATTCCGGTGGGGATGGTGAAGGGAGGCGTGACGCCGAAGGATTCCGCGATGATCAAGGTTCCGGTGGAGCGGAAGGACGGCGGGAAGCTGGTGTATCCGCGGGGGCTGACCGATGCGAAGCAGGCGCAGGATGCGGTGGCGCTGTTGCGCGCGACGCTCGCCGGGCAACCGGACAAGTCGGTGGTGATCGTGCAGGTGGGTTTCTCGACTAATCTTGCGCGGTTACTGGAAAGCGATAGAGCACTGGTCGAGAAGAAGGTGAAGTTGTTGTCGGCCATGGCGGGGCAGTTTCCGACCGGCAAGCCGGAATATAACGTGAAGACGGATCTGGCGGCAGCGCAGAAGGTGTTCCGGGAATGGCCGACGCCGATCGTGGCTTCGGGCTATGAGATTGGAGAGGCGATCAAGTTCCCGGCTGTGTCGATTGAGCGCGATTTCAATTATGTGAAATGGCATCCGGTGGCGGATGCGTACCGGCAGTATATGAAGATGCCGTACGACCGGCAGACGTGGGACCTGACATCCGTACTATATGCGGTGCGGCCGGATCGGGGCTATTTTTCGCTGTCGACGCCGGGACGGATTGAGGTAGACGGCGAGGGGAAGACCAAACTGGTGCCTGCGGCGTCGGGGCCACACCGTTATCTGACGGTGAACGAGATGCAGAAGACGAAGACGCTGGAGGCGCTGATTCAACTGGCGAGCCAGCCGCCGCAAACGGCGCGCTAGGCATGCTGTTCGCGCTGGCGGCGATCACGCTGCTGATTGATGTCGCCACGGGGCGAGTGATATCGGCGAACCCGGCGTTGGAGGCGGAAACGCGCCTGGTCACGCCGGGCTCGACGGTGAAGCCGTTCACGGTGTTGGCTTTGCGCGAGCAGGGAAAGCTGGGGGACGATCCTCGCGTGACCTGCCAGGGACGGTTGACGATCGCCAACCGGCGCCTGGACTGTTCGCATCCGCGGCTGGCCATGCCTTTGGACGAGCAGGCAGCGCTGGCCTATTCGTGCAATACGTGGTTTGCGACGATGGCCAAACGGTTGGAGCGAGGGCGATTTCTGGCGTTACTGCGGCGGTACGGATTTTGGGCGACGGGGGCGGAGATGCAGTTGACGGCGTTAGGCGAGGCGGGCGTAAGCATTACTCCGCTGGCGTTGGGGAAAGCGTACCGGAGGTTGGCGCGGGAAGCACCGATGGAAGGGCTGCGCGACGCGGTGGAGTTCGGCAGCGGACAACTGGCGGCGGTGGAAGGGTTGGAGGTGGCGGGTAAGACGGGGACGACGGCCGCGGCGAACAGGTTATCGACGCATGCGTGGTTTGTAGGGTATGCGCCGGCGCGGAAGCCGGAAGTCGTGGTGGTGGTGTTTGTGGAACAGGGGAAAGGCGGGGCGACGGCGGCGCCCATTGCGGCGGAAATATTCAAGAAGTGGTGGAAGTTGCGATAGCATGTCAGGGTGATCCGACTACTGACCACCGTGCTGATTGCCGTATTACTGGTCCAAGGCGCCAGTAACACCAAGATATTTCCATATCCCTATAAGGTGGACGACTTCGCGAACGGGCTGCGGCTGGTCACCGTGCCGACCGAGTTTCCCAACGTGGTTGCGCTGTATATCGTGGTGCAAACCGGATCCCGGAACGAAGTGGAGCCGGGGAAGACCGGATTCGCACACTTCTTCGAGCATATGATGTTCCGGGGGACCAAGGAGTTTCCGCCGGAGAAATACCAAGCAGTGTTGTCGGCGACGGGCGCGGCTTCGAACGCGTTCACTGCGCCCGACCTGACGGCGTATCACAAGACGTTCTCCAAACCGGACTTGGAGATAATCTTGCGGATGGAGGCGGACCGGTTTCAGAACCTGGACTACTCGCCGGAGGTGTTCCGCACGGAAGCCTTGGCGGTGTTGGGGGAGTACAACAAGAACGCCGCGGACCCGTTGCGGCGGATCCGTTTCGAGGTGCTCAACGATGAGGCGTTCAGCCGGCATCCGTATCAGCACCCCGTCATGGGATTCCTCAAGGACATCCAGGATATGCCGAACCAACTGGCGTACTCGAAGGAGTTCTTCCAGCGGTATTACCGGCCGGAGTACACAACCGTACTCGTGGTAGGCGATGTGGAGCCAGGAGCGACCCGGCGGCTGGTGGAAAAGTACTGGGGTGCGTGGAAGCGCGGGTCGTATCAGAGCGCAATCCCGGCTGAACCGCCGTTGGACGGACCCAAGGCGGCACGGATCGACTGGCCGACGCCGACACTGCCGATTGTGACTGTGGCGTTCCGCGGACCGGCCTATGACGACCGGTCGAAGGATCATGCGGCGCTGGGTTTGATCACGACGATCGCATTTTCCGGGAACTCGGCACTGTATCGGGAGTTGGTGCTCAAAGGACAGAAGGCGGACGCTTTGTCGGCGTTCTATCCGAACCGAATGGACCCGTATTTGTTTCAGGTGATCGCGCGGATCAAGAAGGTGGAAGATGTCGATGGTGTGCGGGATCAGATCCTGTCCACCATGGCGAACCTGAAAGACGCGCTGGTGGACAAGAAAGAACTGGAGCGGGTGAAGCAGCGGATGCGGAATGAGCTGGCGCTGAGTATGGATAACAGCGAGGCGATCGCGCGGACGCTGGCGGAGTTTATCGCGCTGCGGCGGACGCCGGAGACGATTAACACGTTGTACGAGACTTACAGCACGCTGACACCGGAGGACCTGCGGGAGACGGCGCGCAAGTACTTTCAGGAGAAGAACCGGGTTGTGGTGACGCTGGTAGGGGGTGGGAAGTGAGGCGGTTCGGGCTGTTGTTCGTGGCCGGCGCCTTGGGAGCGATGGACTTGGTGACGCTTCCGGCGCAGTCGCCCCTGGTGACCGTGCGGCTGGTCTTCCGGACGGGCGCGGCTGCCGATCCCGCGGATAAGCCGGGATTGGCTGCGCTGACCGCGGAGATGATCGCGCAAGGCGGATCTGCGAAGCGGAGCTATCAGGAGCGTGTGGACGCATTGTTCCCGTTCGCGTCGGAGATTACGGCGCAAGTGGACAAGGAGATGACCACGTTTTCGACGGTGACCCATGCCGACAATCTCGAAGCCGTGTATCAGTTATTCAAGGAGGCCTTGCTCGATCCGGGCTGGCGGGCTGAGGACTTGTCGCGGCTGCGCGACGGGCAGATCAATGCCTTGCGTGTGAACATCCGGAGCAATAACGAAGAAGAATTGGGGAAAGAAGTTCTCTATAACTTGATCTACGCCGGCCATCCCTATGGGCGGCATAACTTAGGCACCGTGAGTGGGATTCAGAAGATCACCCTGGACGACCTGCGCGGTTTCTATGCCGCGCAGTACACGCAGCCGGGGCTGATTATCGGGCTGGCCGGGGGGTATCCGAAGGGATTCGCCGAGCGGGTGAAAGCGGATTTCGCCAAACTGCCTGCCAAGCCGGCAGGGGAAGTAAAGCTGCGCGAGCCCAAGCACGCGGATGGGATGCAGATCACTCTCATCGAGAAGAAGACGCGGTCTGTCGCGATCTCAATGGGCTTTCCGATTGCGGTGAAGCGGGGGCATCCGGACTATGTGGCATTACTGGTGGCGCAGGCGAACCTGGGGCAGCACCGGCTGTCGTCGGGGCGGCTGTATCAACGCATGCGCGCAGCCCGCGGGCTGAACTATGGCGACTACGCCTATATCGAGTATTTCCCATCGGGGATGTTCCGGTTTGAACCCGCGCCGAACCTTGCGCGGCGGCAGCAGATTTTCCAGGTTTGGATTCGCCCGCTGGAGACGCCGACGGCGCATTTTGGGTTTCGGCTGGTGCTGTTTGAACTGGAGCGGTTTGTGAAGAATGGGCTGACGGCGGAAGAGTTCGAGACAACACGGTCGTTCCTGGGAAAATACATTAACCTGCTGACCAAGACAAAGACGGCTGAACTGGGCTACGCCATCGACAGCAGGTTTTACGGGATTGGTGAATATAACTCGTATGTCAAAGAGGGGCTCGCAAAGTTAACGGTGAAGCAGGTGAATGAGGCGATCCAGAGGCACCTGAAGAGAGAGGATATCCAAGTTGTGATGGTGGCCGACAAGGCCGGAGAATGGCGCGAGCGGCTCCTGTCGAGCGCCCCGTCGCCGATGAAGTACAATTCGCCGAAACCGGAAGACATCCTGACGGAGGATAAGAAGGTTCAGGAGTTCGCTGTGCCGGTCAGGGCGGAGAGTATCCGGATTGTGCCGGTGGATACTGTTTTCGAGTAGGCTACTCGACTGTGAGGATCGCCTCGCCGCGCGCTACGCCACAGGTGATCCTGACGGAGTGCGTGCCGGTTTGAAGACCGGACAGGTCGAGCTTGCGCTGGCGGTTGCCGGCGGGGATTTCGGTGTCGGCGCTATCCAGGCTGGATTGCGGATCGACCGCATAGCGGCAGGCGTTGCCGTCGGGGGCCATGAAGAAGATGGTGGCTGAGCCGGCTGTCGCGGGGGCAACCGAGATGCCGGAAATCTGATGCTTGGACTGGGGCGAGAGCGCCCATTGCGGGTTCGCTTCAAAACCCTGAGGGAAACGATAGCCGGTAGATATCCACTCCCAGGCGCGGGCGCCGGTGCGATCGCCGTCTCGCGCGTTCTCGGCCAGGGCCAGAACGGCCCGGCTGATGGTGGAGTAGCCGCCCTCCTTGTCATGGTCATTGACAAAAGCATTGCGGTTGGCGGCGGTGGGGGCCCAGGCGGCGGCGAAGTTCTCGTAAGACGATAACTGGTGGTTCATTCCGTAGGCGAACTTGCGGCTCCGGCAACCGTCGGGGACCGGAGTGCCTTCGGGTTCGCAAGGGACGTTGGGGTCGCGGTATTCACCGAGGGTGAACGGGTTCATGGCAGGGTGAAGAACGCGGTTGATGGAATTGCGGAAGAAGCGCTGGTTGGCGACAGGTTCGGCCTGGTTGTAGCCCAGGAGCAGGGAATAGCCGAGACTCGCGCGGAAATAGTTGTCCATCCAGTAACTGGCAACGGAGTACATCAGGTCCTTGCGGACGTGAGTACTGGGTGAGAGGTTGGCATCCTCGTAGCCGCCGTGCGTGCCGAGGAAGGACATGATCTCTGGGTTACTGGTGCCCATGGCCTGAATTTGGCGGCCCCAACACCAGGGCGTAGAACCCATATCGTCGGGTCCGGAACAGGGGCGATAAAACGACCCGGTTGTCAGGTTGTACTTCCCTTCGTAGATCTCCAGTTGCTTGTTGATCTTGTCCGTGAAGTACGACTGTTCGGGGGAGCCCCCTCGGGCGGCCCAACCGGCGAGCATGATCTCGCGGAAGGTCCAGCCGATCGGGCGTGAGCCGTTATAGGGTCCGATGAAGCCCCAGGAGCCGTGACGGGACATCTGCCAGTAGTAGGGATCGGGAGTCCGGTTCCAACCGGGGATCTGGTTGGCGGCCATTAAGGTGAACGCGCCGGAGTCCATCAGGATCTGCTCGTAATACCAGTCTCCGGTGAGCAACCAGGGGATGAAGGAGAGCTGGGGCATATGGGACGCGCCGTCACCGACGTTCCAGAAGTTGAGCGTATCCTGGCCTTGATGGCGAATGACGTCGCCACTGTTCACCTGATTGGAGAGCAGCGTGGCGAGTGGACGGGCGTCGACGGTCATGGGCTTGCCGAAAGCGGCCACTTCGGCGTTGGCTCCGGTGCAACTTTTGTAAGGGGTGTCGGCAGCCGAGCAGAATTTCAAGGAGGGATTGGTACTGCCTTCCCAGACGTGAATGGGCGCGTAGCCGCCGCAAGCCGCCGCGCCGTAGGTCCACTCAGCCCAGCGTTCGGCTCCAGGCAAGTTGGACTGCATGGCGTAGAGGGCAGTTGCGTACCAGCGCGGATGCAGGCTAATGTCGGGGCGTCCGCCGGGCATGCCCCAGTCGCGGGTTAAAGGACCGCAGTCGGACCGGCCCGGGCTGGCGACCAGGCTCCCGCCTGTTTCGATCGCACCTTTGGTGCCATTCTCCCAGGCGTACGCCACGCCCTGGTGGCTGCTGTTCTCGGTCAATTGGTTTGCCAGCGCCTGGGCGTTGATGACAACGGAGGTGTCGTAAGGGACAGCGCCTGTGAAGCGGAGATAGGGGAGGTTGTAGTCGTAACGGCCAGGGGAGGGCGGTGTGCCATCCCAGGCCTTGCGGTCGGCCACTGCGCCGGTGAATGTGCCGACCACGGGACCGTCAGGGTACTTCCACATCGACATGGCGATGTGGCGGACGGCGGAATAGCTGACCAGCGAACCAGAGGAATTGCTGACGGAAAGGTCGTACACCTGGTCCTGAATTCGGTCGCTCCAGGTGTTGGCGAGATGATACTCGAGTCCGACACCGGGCCAGTCTTTATGGAAAGTAACGATGAAGATAGGGTGGAGGCTCTTGTAGGAATCGCGATCGGCGTCGGCCCAGACATCGCGGCGACTCCAGTTGTGAACCGGGGCTTTGCGGATTTGCCCTAGTTGGTAGTTATTGCTGCCCCAGTAGAAGCGGCCGGCGTTGTTCGGGGTACAGCCCCAGTTTCCATTACCGACGGTAAGGCGGTTCCCGGTCTTATTGCAGACGCGGACCAGTTCGCCGAGGATGTTAAGCACTGTTGGTGCTTCGATCGAAGAGGCATCGTCAACAGTGATGGAGTTCTGGCCGTAGTTGGTTTCCGCCGCGAGTTGGAGACCGGGTTCGACCAGGCGGGCAAAGGAACGGATGCCTTCCGCGTAATGGACGCCGCGCTGTGTGCCGTCCTGGGCGCGGCCGTCGATATTGGCGCACGAAGGGTCGGAACCGTTGGATGCGCCGATGTACCAGGTGTCGGCG
>JAEUQD010000805.1 GCA_016789925.1 Bryobacterales bacterium
GACCAGGGAGACGCGGCCCAGCGTGCCGTCGGCGATCAGCTTGCGGGCCTTGTGGATGAACTGCATGGAGCGGCGCTGCATGCCGATCTGGACGATGCGATTGGTGGCGCGCACGGCCTTGACCATCTTTTCGCTTTCGTCGAGCGACATGGAGAGCGGCTTTTCGAGATAGACGTCCTTGCCGGCGTCGAGGGCGTCGAGAAGCATGGGGCAGTGGTGATGGTCGGGTGTGGCGATGACGACGAAATCGAGGTCCTTGAGGTCGAGCACGGCGCGATGGTCGGTGAGGAGCTTCGCGTTCTTCGTGATGCGTTCCTGAGCCAGTTCCAGATAGGGCTGATAGACATCGCAGAGGGCGACGCAGCGCGCGCCGAGTTCCTTGAACGCCGCGCCGAGCCACCGGCCGCGGTTGCCCGCGCCGATCAGAGCGAACGAACGCGGCTGCGCCGCAAAGGCCGGGGCCGCGAGGCTGCCCGCGAGAAATGTTCTTCGATCCATGGTGATCACCTCACTCGATGACGGCGGTCTTGATGTAGTCCAGGTCAGGGAAACTGGCCTTCAGATAGGCGTTCCCCTGCTTCAGGATTCGCTGCTGGTCGGGCTTCTGGCCATGCCGGTTGTTGAGAATCGCAGTGAGGCCAATCCCTTTCACGACGTCGCCGAATGGAACGAATCCTTGCAAGTCGAGGTCCGGACTGTCTTTGAGGTTGATAAAGACCTGGGTCGAGCGCGAGTTGACCTCGCCGGTGGCGGCAAAGGCAACATAACCCAGGCGGTTTTTCTGTTTGCGTGGCTCGTCCTTGAGCGTCGCCTTTTCCCACCTGGCCTGGACCGCGGGGCGGGGATGGAGGCCCCATTGAGCGACAAACCCCGGCAGGACGCGGAAGAAGACGCAGCCGTCGTAGAAGCCGTTCTTGACGAGGTTGTAGAAACGGTCGGCGGCCAAGGGCGCCCACGACCGGTTGACGGCGATGATGAATTCGCCTTTGTTGGTGACAAACTTGGCCCGGTACTGTTCCGGCGCCTTTTCGTTGAGCGCGGCCGGATTCATGAGTTTGCTGGGTTGCGCGAACAGGACGCCGGCGGCGAGCAGGCAGGGCAACAGTCGAAACATAGCGGTTTGATTTTAGTACCGCACGTGGAGCAACTCAACTGGAGCGGGCTTGGCGCACCGGCCAGGAGCGCCAGGTTACCACTGCAATCGTCCGGCGATTTGCAGGATGCGCGGATCGGCGGCGGCGGTCACGCGCCCGAAGGTGGGGGCGTTTTGCGTGCCGATCGGGTTAAAGAACTGGGTGTGGTTGAAGAAGTTGAACCATTCAAAGCGCAACTGAAACTTGCCGGCTTCGCCGAGGACGCCGATGGGGAAGTTCTTGGCCATGGAAATGTCCCACTGGTTGACGCCAAAACCCGGTTGCGTATTGCGGGCAGCGTTGCCGAAGGTGCCAATGGCGGGCGTCGAGTAGGCGGCGCGGTCCAGGCCGATCAGCCCGTTGGTGCGCGGATCGAGTTTTGCCGCCTTGACCCCGGTCGCGTTGGGGCGCTGTGATCCGCTGCCGACGCGCGCAAGGTCGCCGGCCGTGGCGACGGAGAAAGGAGCGCCGCTGCGGAAGTTGACGATGCCGTTGAACTGCCAGCCGCCGAGAATGAAATCGAGCGCTTTATTCTGGATGTCGATGCGGCGTCCCTTGCCGACCGGCAGTTCATCCACAAAGCCGGCGATGAAGTTGTGCCGGATGTCGTTGTCGGCCAGGCCCCGCTCAGGGCGTCGGTCATACATGTTCTGTCCGGCGGCGCCGCTGTCGATGATCTTGCCATAGGTGTAGGCGCTGGTGACCGAGAGCCCTTTCCAGAGCCGCTGCTCGAAGCGAACAAAAGCGGCGTTGTAATTGGACCACTGGTAGTTGGTGGTCTGGCTGAAACTGGGGATGGCGCGGGGGAAGGGGGACCGGAGCGAAAACGCCTCGGGGTTGGCGGGGTTGGAAGGGAGCCGGGGCTGATTCACGAGGACGGAGCCGACCTGCTTGTGCCCGGTGTTGCCGATGTATCCGACTTCAACCAGCAGGGAGTTGCGGAGTTGGTGCTGGATGTTGAGGTTGTAGGAATACATATAGCCGTCGCGCCGGCTGAGATCGTTGTTGCTGCCAACGCTTCCGGCCAGTTCCGCGGCGGTGGGAAAGAGGTCGGTAAGCAGCCGCGGGGCTTGGTTGGGGAGATTGATGACGGTGCCCTGTACGAAGAAGGGCAGGGTGCTGGTCATGGAAACGAGGGTCGCTCCGCCGGTGTTGAGCAGGGAAAACACGCCGACGCCGCTGCGGATGACGGTCTTATCCGACAGGCGGTAGGCGATGCCGAGGCGCGGCATGAAGTTGTTCTTGTCGGTCACGATGGGCCGCTGCGGCAAAACCGGACTACTGGTATCCACCAGACCGATGCCCGGCTCGTAGTAGCGGTTCTGTCCGGCCAGCAACTGGCGGTTGGTTTCCAGATCGAAGTTCGCCAGCCGGCCACGCCAGTTCTGGAAGATCTCATAGCGGATGCCGATGTTCAAGGTGAGCTTACTGGTGAGTTTCCAATCGTCCTGGAAGAAGGCCTGGAAGCGCGTTCCGATGGAGTATTTGGCGACGCCGCCGAAGGTGGGCGAGATGCTGCCGAGCCCGCCGGTCGCGCTCTGCGGCATGCCGAGGAGGTAGTCGGCAAACGACTCGTCGGTGTAGAAGCTGTTCTGGAAGTTGAAAATGCCGTTCTGGTTGGAGCCCTGGTCGTAACCCACCATGAGCCGGTTCCAGTCGCCGCCGAACTTCATCGAGTGGTTTCCGCGGATGTAGGTGAGCGTTTCGGCGGCGCGATAGTAGATGTTGTTCTGGACGATGCGGAGACCGTAACCGGCGAATCCGGAAGAAGCGCGGCCGGCGCCGGGATTCCAATCCGGGAAGTTCACGCTCGGCTCGGTGTAGTCGCCGGGAATGGCGGCCAGGTTCCGCAGACCCAGTTCCGCGGCGTAGTTCTTGCTGAAGCGGTCGCCGTCGCTGACGCGGGCCAGGTATGCCTTGGTGAAACCCAGCCGCGTTTCGCCAATCAGGTTCGCGCTGAAGGTGTGCGTGTAACCGAGCGCGGCATTCTGCGAGCGGTCCGGCCGGATGACGCCTTTGCCGACGCGATAGGAGGCATCGACAAGACCGTTGTCGGCGAAACTCCAGCGTCCGAACAGGTGGCCGCGATCGGACAGGCGGTGATCGATGCGGATGGTGAACTGGTCGCGCCGTTCGCGATCGGGCGGAGTGGTGATGTAGTTGAGATT
>JAEUQD010000815.1 GCA_016789925.1 Bryobacterales bacterium
CAGATACACCAGCGGCAGGAAACCGGCCACGGCCAGGAAGAACTGGAGCACCTCGTTATAGATCGCCGAAGTGAGCCCACCCAGGAAGATGTAAGCCAGGACAATGGCCGCCGACAACAGCATCGACGCGTTGAAGTCCCAACCGAGGAGCAGCGACAGCAGAAGTCCCATTGCGTAGAGCGAGATACCGGAGGAGAATATCGTCATCGCTGCAAAGGTGAGGGCGTTAAACCCCCGCGTCTTCTCGTCGAAACGCAGCTTCAGATACTCCGGCACCGAACGCGCCCGCGAGCCGTAGTAAAACGGCATCATGAACACACCCACGAAGACCATGGCGGGAATCGCGCCCACCCAATAGAAGTGACTGGTGGCGATGCCGTACTTCGCGCCCGAAGCTGCCATCCCGATCACTTCCTGCGCGCCGAGGTTCGCCGACAAAAAGGCGAGTCCGGTAATCCAGGCGGGAATCGAGCGGCCGGAAAGGAAGAAATCGGTGGAAGTGCGCATTTGCCGCTTTAGCGCGAATCCAACCCCGACAACAAAAGCGAGATAAGTGATCAGGATGGTGTAGTCCACCAGCCCCAGCGATATCCGAGACATGCTGGAGCTTATGGTAGCCCACCCCTGCCTGGTCTACCGGAGTGCTTCGTCGAGTACGCGGCCGGTAGCCCCGGAAGGCACTTCCACTTCGAGCAGCGTCGCCAGCGTGGGCGCGATGTCGTTCACGGCCGCGCGCTGGTGATACTTTCCTGCTTTGATGCCGGGCCCCATCAGAATTACCGGAACATGCGTGTCGTAGTTATAGGGAGTCCCGTGCGAGGTACCGCTTCGTTCAAACAGCCAGTAAGGCTCGATCACGATAAACAGGTCGGCGGCGCGCTGCGCGTGGTACCCGTTGCGGACACGGCGGTCGATCAGATCGTCGGGTGTTTGGCCCGACGCCAGTTGATCGCGCGTGTAGACGCGATAGATGTGCGCCGTTTCGCGAACAATGTGCGCGGCCTGCTCCCGAACCTCGGCCGGGTCCAGCTTTTTGTTGGCGATCAGTTCGTAATTGAGATACGGCGCCGGACCCGACTTGCCGACAATCCACTTGCCTTGTCCGTACAGTCCGCTCAAGTGATCTTCCACGCGCTTCAGAATGGCGCTTTCGGGCAGCCTGCCACCGGGCATCTTACGGTCCTGCATCAACTCGGGCAGGGGCGCAACGCCATGGTCGGCGGTAAACGCCACCACCACGTTCTGCATGCCGATCTTCTGGTCGATAAACTGGAACAGCCGCGCCAACTGGCGATCCGTGCGGATGGAGATGTCGCGGACGCGCGGGTCGTCCGGACCCACGTCGTGACCCACGCGATCGTTGGCCGAAAAGCTCACCGTAAGCACATCCACGCCGGAACCCTGACCCAGTTTCTCGCCCACGATTGCACGCTCGGCGAACTCCACCAGCAAGTCGTTACCGTAGGGGCTGCGCTCGATGCTGGCATAGCACTTCTTGCCCGCTCCCGCCGGGACGGCGTAGAGCGGCTTCGCGGCCGGGTCCTCAATCGATTTCCATTCCTGGCCGCAGTACTTGTCCACGAGCCGCGAGTCGTTAAAGGCTTTCGCCCAGCCGGGCATTTCCTGGAAGTAGTAGGTGGACGACACCATGTTGCCGGAATCGTTGTCGAACCAGTAAGCGGCGTCCCCCATCCGTCCGACGGGAAGAATGGCCGAACGGTCTTTCATCGAGATGCCCACGGCTTTCGACGTTCGTCCGGACATTTTGAGTTCGTCGGCGATGCCCGACACCAATAGATTCCGCGGGGAAGCGCCGTCAGCCGTTCCGCCCAGCATCTTCACGCTGCCGTCCCACACCGACGTAACTTGCCTCTTCTTCTCCCGGTCGTACCATTCGTTGCCGACAATGCCGGAAATCGACGGGGTTGCACCGGTCAAAAAGGTCGAGTGGCCGATCGCTGTCACCGTCGGGAAGTGTTCGTAGTGCGCGTTGGTGAAAAACGCCCCCTGCGTGTACAGCTTGGCCAGGCCGCCATTGTACTTGTCGCGAAACCGGTAGAAATAATCGAGGCGGAACTGGTCAACGACGATTCCCAGCACGAGTTTGGGCCGCGCGGGCGTCTTGGGCGCGGCGGCGGGCCGGGGCTGCGCGAATGCGCCGCAGGCGAGTAGACAAAGAACGGGTAGGGCTTTTTTCATGGATGCGGACCAGACAAACTCTCAGTTCTGAATAACGATGCTGTTCCCTTGGATCTGATAAATGGTCTGGCCCGACGTAATCTTCGAGGCGTCGAACGACCGGCCCTGCTCTTCGGCTTCGTGCTTGGCGCGGCCGATGGCTTGCTCCTTGGTCAATTGGATCCTGGTGAGAGATCCTTCCGCCACGGCCATCTTGCCGACCGCTTCTTTGGGGATCACGATGACGCCATCGTTCACTTTGATGCGCAGCGGCTTCGTCGTGTTGGGGTCCACCAGAGCCATCCAGCAGCCCATCATCTTGCAGACTTCGGTGACCTTGCCCTTCACCTGCACGGTCTTGCCCACCAGGGTCTCTGGCTGGGCCAGGACCTCGGCAACTGTCGAAGACTGGGACAAAGTCAGTGGTTTGCCGAGCTTTACATCGGCGGCGAAGGCGAGACTAGCGGCGGTAACCGCAATGGCCAGATACTTCATAAGCCCTATTGTACAGGCGGGTCAAAGCCCGCGGCGGCAAGTATCTTCCTTCCTTCCGCAGACCTCAGATACTGCAGAAACCGCCGCCCTAGTTGCTGGTTCCGGCTGGCGGCCACCACCCCCCCCGCCTGGATCACGAATTCCGGCAGCTTGACCGCGCGCGGCTTGCCCTTCACCAGTGACCACGCCGTCAGCGCCGCGTCGGCATTGCCCGACTCCACAAACTGGACGGTCTGCCGTACGTTCTCCGCCAGGACAATCTTCCCTTCCAGCCGCCGCCAGAGTCCCGCCGCCTCTAAAGCCTCCCTCGCTACGACGCCGTAGGGCGCGTGGGCCGGATTCGCCACCGCGATGTGCCTCACCTCCGCTCCCGCCAGCGCAGGCAGACCATCCACCCCGTACAGGGCCAGTCGCCCGGTGGCATACCGTGTCGTCTCGACCAGCATCTTTTGCTCGCGCAAGTCGTTCACAAATGCCTCATTCGCCGACAGGTACACGTCGTAGGGCGCACCATGCCGGATCTGGCTCGCCAGTTGACCCGACGAGCCCAACACGAAGCGAATCCTGACATTCTTGTGCTCAAAAATCGCCTTCAACGGTGGCTCAATCGGCGCCAAGTCGGAAGCCGCCGCCACCAATAGAGTTTGGAAGGCCAGCAGAAGAGGCATCATAAACGAACATCACAAACCAAAGTTGACAACGAGACACTCAGGTTAGATACTGGAGAAGAGCTAAGTATGAGCAAAACAATCGGCATTGATCTCGGGACCACCAATAGCGTGGTGGCGGTCATGGAGGGCGGTCAGCCCGTCGTTATCCCCAACCAGGAAGGGGGCCGTACCACTCCTTCCGTCGTCGGCTTCGCCAAGGGCGGCGAACGCCTGGTCGGGCAGGTCGCCAAGCGGCAAGCCGTCACCAATCCGGAGAATACCATTTACTCCATCAAGCGCTTCATGGGCCGCCGTGCCAATGAAGTCGGTGAAGAGATGCGGCTTGTTCCGTACAAGATTGTCCCCGGCGACAGCGGCGACGCCCGTGTCGACATCAATGGAAAGAAGATTGCTCCGCCCGAAATCTCGGCAATGGTGCTCGGCAAGCTGAAAGAAGCGGCCGAAGCCTACCTTGGCGAGAAGGTGACCAAGGCCGTTATTACGGTGCCGGCGTACTTCAACGACGCGCAGCGGCAGGCGACCAAGGACGCCGGGCAGATTGCCGGCCTGGAAGTGGCGCGAATCATCAACGAGCCGACGGCCGCCGCGCTCGCGTACGGGCTGGACAAGAAGAAAGATCAGACAATCGCCGTCTACGACTTCGGCGGCGGCACGTTCGACATTTCGATCCTCGAAGTGGGCGATGGCGTCGTGGAAGTGAAGTCCACCAACGGCGATACCCACCTCGGCGGCGACAACATCGATCAGCGCCTGATCGAGTGGATTATCGGCGAGTTCCGCCGCGAGCAGGGCATCGATCTCTCTAAGGACCAGATGGCTCTCCAGCGCCTCAAGGAAGCGGCTGAGAAGGCCAAGATCGAGCTTTCCACCCTGCTCGAAACCGAAATCAACCTGCCGTTCATCACCGCCGACGCCTCCGGTCCCAAGCACCTCGTGTTGAAGATCACACGGACGCGCTTCGAGCAGATGATCGAGGACATCTTGCAGCGCACGTCGAACCCCTGCAAGCAGGCCCTGCAGGACGCCGGGATGACTCCGCAGCAGATTGACGAAGTGGTGATGGTCGGCGGTTCGACGCGCATCCCGCGCGTCCAGACCCTCGTTCGCGAGATGTTCGGCAAGGAGCCCAATAAGAGCGTCAACCCCGACGAAGTCGTGGCCGTCGGCGCGGCCGTCCAGGGTGGCGTCCTCGCTGGCGAAGTGAAGGACGTCCTACTCCTCGACGTCACGCCCCTCTCGCTCGGTATCGAGACCCTCGGCGGCGTCTTCACCAAGCTCATCGACCGCAACACCACCATCCCGACCCGCAAAAGCGAGGTCTTCTCCACCGCCGCCGATAGCCAGACGTCGGTGCAGATCAAGGTCTTCCAGGGCGAACGCGCCATGGCCAAGGACAACCGCCTCCTCGGCGTCTTCGAACTGGTCGGCATTCCGCCCGCACCGCGCGGCGTCCCCCAAATCGAGGTCACTTTCGACATCGATGCCAACGGCATCATGAACGTGTCGGCGAAGGACCGCGCGACCAACAACGAGCA
>JAEUQD010000839.1 GCA_016789925.1 Bryobacterales bacterium
CTTCTCCCGCGCCGAAGCCAGCACGCACAAAATCGGCAGCACGGCATCGCGTGTCGCCAGTGCCGGCAGGCGTCGTCCATCGCGTTCAATTTCCGTGCCCGTGAGAAACCCGCCGTTGGCCTCCCATCCGCACACCGCCCGCTTGCCGCGCGCTCGCGCGGCCTCCATGGCCTCGATCACGTAAGGCGACCCGACCCGTGTCTTGGCTTCCAGCACCGCGGCCAGCGGTCCGCGATCGATCCCGTCGTTACAAGTGATGGGCACCGCCACCGAGTCCGCCCGCAAATACTCGGCCGCTATCATCCCCACCAGGTCACCGCCATAGAAGCGCAGCACGCCGGTCGCAGGTTCCACGCCCAAGACCAGCGGACGGTCGCTATCGCCATCCAGCGACACGACGGCGTCCAGCTTGCCGGCCTCTACCGTGAGTTCCTGGATCGCCGCCAGCAGCGACGCGTCCACGTTCTCGGTGTCGATCGGCACGAAGACCTCGCTGCGGCCCGCAGTCACCACCTCCGCGCCGAGGTCCCGCAAAATATCGACCACCAGGTCGCGGCCCACGGCCGAATGCTGGTACACCAGCACGCGCATTCCAGCTAGCGCGCCCGCCGGAAAAAACGCGCGAAACCGCTCGCGATACAACTCTCGCGCCGACCCGTCAGCCGCGGACAACTCCCGGTGCCCCTGCTTCAACATCCCCCGTTCATCGAATCGCGACTCGTCGAAACTCCCGCCGTAAACCCGCTCCCGCACCCGAGCCACCGCCTCGCTCACCGCCGCTTCCTCGCTCTTCATCAGTTCGCCCGCGGCGGTGTTCAGCTTATAGCCGTTCAGCCGGAACGGAATGTGGCTGCCGGTCACCATGATGCTCGCGCACCCGCGGCTCACGGCATAGTGCATCAACGCGGGCGTCGGAATGTCGCCCAGGTTCACCGGCCGCATGCCCTTGTCCAGCAGCGCCACCTCCACCGCCTGGCAAATCTCGCCTCGGCCTTCCTCTTCGGCCACCAACCGCGTGGAACTCGGCCGCAGATCATGCGCGAAATAGAACGTATCGCCCGGCCGCCCCCCCAAATACTCGATTTCGCCCGTGACATTGATGTAAATTTCCAACTGCGTCAGGTCGACGACGGCCCCCCGCCGCCCGCTCGTCCCGAACTTCAACTCCCGCGGCTCATAAACAAGCCTTGCGCGCAAAGACTCCATAGAATACATTCTCTTGCATGCCGTCTCGACGAACCTTTCTCGCCACTCCTCTCGCCGCCGCCGCGCTCCACGCCGCCGATGGACGCCCGCCGGTCACCAACCCCCGCGCGACTTCCGGCGACCGTGTGGAGCCCAACTGGAGCGAACGGCTCACCGTCACCGTGGGTCCCACAAAAGCGGACCTGACCGGCACCAACGACCGCGTACTTCAGGCCGCCGTCGACTACGTGGCCCGCCTGGGCGGCGGCACCGTGAAGATCCTGCCCGGAACCTACACGCTCCGCAACGCCGTCTATCTCGCCTCGAACATCCGCATCGTCGGCAGTGGCGCGGATTCGGTCCTCGTGAAGGCTCCGTCGGTCACCGCCAAGGTCTCGGTCGACTCCGATTGGTACGACCAGGAAGTGACCCTCGCCGACGCCCGTGGCTTCCAGGTGGGCGACGGCGTCTGCCTGCGCGCCAAGAACGCGCACGACGGCGGCAATGTCGTACTCAAGCGCACGCTGGTGGCCCGTTCGGGCAACCGCTTTAAACTCGACCGCGCGCTCCGCGAAAACATCTGGCTCCCTGGTGGACCCACTGTCTCCACCCTCTACGCCATCTTCTCCGGCGAGAACATCGCCGACATCACCATCGAAAACATCACCCTCGACGGCAACCGCGCCAACAACGAAAACCTCGATGGCAACTACGCCGGCTGCATCTTCCTCCAGGATTGCAACCGCATCCAGATGCGTGGTGTGCACGCGCGCAACTACAACGGCGACGGCATCAGTTGGCAAATCTGTCACGACGTCATCGTCGAAAACTGCGAGTCCAACGGCCACGCGGGCCTCGGCCTCCACCCTGGCTCCGGCTCCCAGCGCCCGCTCATCCGCAACAACAAGATGGTGGGTAACGACCAGGGCCTCTTCTTCTGCTGGGGCGTGAAATACGGCCTCGCCGAAAACAACACCATCGAAGACAGCAAGCGCTACGGCATGTCGATCGGCCACCGCGACACCGACAACATCATCCGCAACAACGTCATCCGCAACAGCGCCGAAGTCGGCATTCTGTTCCGCAAGGAGCGCGGTTTCGCCTACAACGCCCATCGCAACCGCGTCGAGAACAACCAGATCATCGACGTCACCCGCGACAACGGCGTCGGCATCGACGTCCAG
>JAEUQD010000887.1 GCA_016789925.1 Bryobacterales bacterium
CGCCGTCTCTTCAATCAACTCGCGCATCGCCAGCTTCTCCACCCACTCTCGCGGAATCCCCTGTACCCCGTAATACGCCCCGGCCAGTTGTCCGAACACCGCCGCCGTCGTATCCGCATCGTCTCCTAAGTTCGCCGCCGCCAGACACCCCTCTTCAAACGTCTCGCTCCGGTGGAACGCCCAAAGCGCCGCTTCCAGACTCCGCACCACATACCCGCTCCCGCAAATCCTCGGCGGCTCCCTCCGGGCAAACGATCCCGCCGCCACCTCGTGAATCGCCGCCGTAAGTGGCTCTTCTCTCCAAATTCCCTCTTCCGGCGCATAACAGGGTCCCAGTAACACATCCTTGCTCTCCCCACACAGGGCGCCCACCAGCAGCGCGCACAAATACCGGCACCCATCCACCGCCTCCACGGCCCCATGCGTCGTCAACGAACTCGCCGCCGCCATCCGCACCGCTTCCCGCGGATTCCCTGCCCAGCGCATCGCCACCGGGGCCAGCCGCATGATCGACCCGTTCCCCGCCGTCCGCCGGTCCGTGTCACCCGCCCGCGGATTCCCCGTCCGCTCATAGCGCTCCAGCGACGCCATCACCGTCTGCCCGATATCGAAGCAGTGGCCCACCGAACTCAGGTACCCTTCCCGATACCATTTCCGGTACCGCTCCATCTGGTCCCGCTCGTCAAACCCGCTGCACTCCAACAGACTCGTCGCCAGGCACAGCGCCAGCGACGTATCGTCGGTCCACTGCCCCGCTTTCAGGCCGAACGTTCCGCCCCCGGTCATCCCGGTCACTGGTTTGAACGTCCCTGGCTTCCGGAATTCCACCGTGCAGCCAATCGCGTCCCCCGCCGCCAAACCGCTGAGACAGCCGATAAAACGATCCTGAACGCTCACTACATTCGCCATCTCATAAGCCTATCCCATTTTCAAAACCCAATCTTTCGCTCTTGGTGAAGATATTTTGTGTAGCATGAGGGAACTGACCGATGATCACTCGTCGAACCTTCCTTCATGCCGCGCCCGCCGCCCAGTCCGCCCGCCCCACGCTCAACCTCTGGGCATTCAGCGACGCCCACGTCGGCACCGACAAACGCAACGGCCGCGAGAGCCTTGTCGAAGCCATCGGGCACGCGGAATCGGACTTCGACTGGGAGATCGCGCTCGACATGGGCGACCAGTCCGGCGGTCAAGCGGTCCCGCAAGACGACGAAGGCGAGGAGGTCGTTCGCCAGTTCCAGGCGCTCAAGAAGCATCGCCGCGAAGACATCTACAACGTTTGCGGCAATCACGACCGCAGCGGTCTGGACGAGCCGAAAAACTGGTGGTGGCGCAAGTGGGTTGACCCCTTGGGTGAAAACACCAAGTTCTCGCAAGTGGACCCGCGCCGCCGCAAATACAAGACCGAAGGAACCTGGGAACGCTATTCGTTCCGTGTCGGCAACATTCTCTTCCTGATGATGAGCGACATCAACGAGCCTTCGCAAAAGATCGGACGCGGCACTCTCCGCGGCAACCCCGGCGGTGTCGTCACCGGAGAGACCTTCGCCTGGTGGAAGAAGATGGTCGAATCCAATCGCGACAAGATCATCGTCTCGGCGCACCACTACATGCTCAAGAACACCACCGTCGCCAGCGGCGAGTGGGAGGGGATGCGGAAGGACGAAAACGGCAACTGGAAGGCGCACTATCACGGCTATTTCCCGCAAGGTTCGCCCAAGGGCGCTTCCTATCTCTATTGGGTCGACAGCAAGCCGGACGCGCAGGCCTTCGAAAAATACCTCGAAGCCAATCCCGGCGCGATCGCCATGTGGCTCGGCGGCCATACCCACACGAATCCCGACGACACCTACGGCGGTAAGTCGCACATCGAGACCAGGTGGGGCGTGCACTTCATGAATGTTTCGGCCCTATCCGCAAACCACGGCCGCGCGAATATCCCCATGAGCCGCGTCCTGACCATTCAGGGCAACCAGGTTCGCGTCCGCTGCTACCTGCACACGTCCAAACACGCGCCGCAAGGCTGGTATCCCAAGGTCGAGCGGACCCTCACCCTGGCCAAGGCGTTCCAGCGGTAGGAGCATAATGGGTCATGGACTGCCGCTGATTGCAGTCATGGCTTAGGGGCGTCGCTGTTACGCCAGCCTAAACGTTCTTTGCCAAAACCCCGGGAAAAGAGGTCGCCATGTTCTTCCTTTGCAGCCGAAGCCTGATTCTTCTGTTACTACTGTTCGCTGCTCATCTATCCGCGCAGACCGGCACGATCGGCGGTTTTGTGACTGACCCTTCCGGAGCCGCCATTCCGGACGCCAAAGTCACGGCGACACTGGTCGACCGCAACGTCTCGCGCACTGCCCAGACCAACGAGTTTGGCGCCTACAACTTCAATGCGCTCCCGCCTGGAGCCTACCGTGTCGAGGCCGAAAAAGCCGGCTTCCAGCGGTCCGTCCGCTCTGATCTTGATCTGTCTTTAAATCAGAACCTGCGTGTCGACGTCGCGCTCCAGATCGGCGAGCTTACGCAAACGGTCGAGGTGACCTCCGCCGCTCCTTTGGTCGATACTCGCTCGCCCGCGCTGTCCAGCCTGGTCGATGACCGCCGCGTACAGGATCTTCCCATCAACGGGAGGAACGTCATCGGGCTCGCGGTGACGCTGCCCGGCATTCTGAGTGTCCGTGCTCCGCAGCAGTTGACCGATGCCCGCAGCGGACCCGGAATGAACGTCAACGGCGGTCTCGACACCCAGAATCTCTTCACTTTCAACGGCGGCATTTTTGTGAACCCCTCGCGTAATACCGGGATGAACTATCCTCCGCCGGACGCCCTCCAGGAGTTCAGCATTCAGACCGCGAGTTTCTCCGCCGAGTACGGCCGCAACGCCGGCGCGCAGGTCAACGTCGTCTCCAAGTCCGGCACCAACGAATTTCATGGATCCGCCTGGGAGTTTCTCCGCAACGATAACTTCAATGCCCGGAACTTCTTTGCCTCACGCCGGCCGAACCAGGCGCAGAATCAGTTTGGTTTCGCTGCCGGCGCGCCCATCAAGAAGGACAAGATCTTCGCCTTCGGCTCGTATCAAGGACTTCGGGTACGGCGCGAAGCCGTTTCCTCCACTGTCGCCGTGCCGACCGAAGCCCAGCGCAGCGGCGATTTCCGGTCCCTTACCCGGACTCTCACCAACCCGGTGGACACGCTGACCGGGCGTGCTTTCACCGATCCTTCGGGTAGCCCTTGTATCGCCGGCAACGTGATTAGCGCCGGTTGCATCAGCCCGGTCGCGCGCAACCTCCTGCCCTTTATCCCGATCTCCAGCAGCGGACCTGTCACGGTGCTCGATCCTCAGCCCCAGAACGGCGACATGTTTATCCTGCGCGGCGACTGGAATCAAAGTTCCCGCAACGTCGTGTCCGCCCACGTGTTCATCGACAAGAACAAGCAGACGAGACCGCAACTCGGCGGCGGCAACATCGTCGGATACGCCGGCCGCTTTCTGAATCAGCAAACCACCCAGGCCACTCTCAGCGATACCTTCACTGTCAGTCCGACGCTGCTCAACCAGACCAACATCACGTTCTTGCGGTCCACCTCGCTA
This sequence comes from Bryobacterales bacterium, assembly GCA_016789925.1. Taxonomy (GTDB): domain Bacteria; phylum Acidobacteriota; class Terriglobia; order Bryobacterales; family Bryobacteraceae; genus JADLDI01. The sequence goes on from JAEUQD010000887.1 coordinate 3,593, forward strand.
TCGAATGCCGACACCACCGTCACGCACGACAAGATCGGCGTTAACAACCTCCCCTTCTACCCCGAGTCTGGCCGCCTCAGCGTCTCCATTGGCAACGTCAGTTTTGCCACCGGCGGTAGAACGGTTTTCGCCAGTAATAATTGGCAGTTCCGGAACACGACCACCTGGGTCAAGGGCCGCCACAACGTCAAGTTCGGCGGCGAGTGGATGCATCTGACCTTCCTTCAGATCTTCCTCGGCGCGACCTCCATGCAGTTCAACGGCGCACGCACCGGAAACGAAGTCGCCGATTTCCTGGTCGGCGCGTTCCGCCAGGTCAGCGGCGGTTTCGGCGTTCGCACCAACGACGATATCCAGGATGCGCCGAGCCTCTTCGTCCAGGATGAGTTTCGAGTCCATCCACGCCTGACGCTCACCTATGGTGTGCGCTGGGAACCGATGTTCCCCTGGGTCGACAAGTACGACCGCCTCACCAGCCTCCAAGCCATCGGAACCAGCGCCCGTTCCGCCCGGTTCCCCGACGCGCCTCCCGGAATCCTCTTCGCCGGCGATCCCGGAGTGCCGCGTGGCATTACCGGACCCGACAAGAACAACTTCGCCCCGCGGTTTGGTTTCGCCTGGGACGTGTTTGGTAATGGCCGGACCAGCGTCCGTGGCTCCATGGGAATCTTCTACGATTCCATCAAGGCCGACGCCATCTCACAGGAAGGCGCACCCTGGGCCGGTAACTTCCAGATTTTCGACGGCAGGGCCGAAAACCCGTTCGGTTCTTTGGGCTTGACTCCTCCTCCCGTAGCGCCTGCGGGTGACGGCTTTGGTTGCATTGCCCAGGCGGCCTTCCCCGGCGTCCGCTGCACCCGCTT
>JAEUQD010000895.1 GCA_016789925.1 Bryobacterales bacterium
TGGATAAGCGGTCTCCCTGGGTGGCGGCGCGCAGCGCGGTTAGGAACGGCGAACACGAGACATCGCCCCAAACCACGTTTTCGAGCACCGATTGCCAGAATGCACCGGCAGATGTATCACCCGCACTCGATCCCGCGCCCCGGCCCCACATATCGCAGAAGGCGGCGACGCGGTAATCGCCGCGCAAAAGCTCCTTGTTGTCGGCGCCGACCAGGCGCACCTGAAAACCCCAGATCTCGGAGACGCCCTGCTGGAGCGGATCGAGGTCGACAATCTTGGCCGAGACACGATCGTCGGCGTCGCTGACTGCCGCACCGACTACGGGGTCGGTGATACCGCCCTCGAAGTCGACAGCCGTGACCGTGCAGCCGTAGAACCGCCATCCGCCGGTACCCCGGGGATTCCACCAACCGTTTGTGGCCCCGGGCCCGGGTTGTTGAAAGTTGGGCTGAAACGTCGCGTTGTTGAAGTGCGTTGGGTCGTTATTCACCGTCGACGGATCGGCCTGAAAACGCCCGGCGAAATAGAGGCGAGGTTGGGCAAGATAACTCATTGTGCGCTCGTAAAGGGTTGCAGCAGACCGATCAGATTGCTCTCGAGATCGCGAAACATCCCGAACACGTAGTTGCCTGTTCCGATATCCTTCGGAATCTCGGTCTTGGGAACGACGACGGTTCCGCCCAATTCCTTGACCTTGGCCAACGTGGTGTCGACACAATCGACCTGAAAGTAGAACGCCACGCCCTTTTCCCAACCAGGCACACCGGGCTGAGCGTCGCCTATGCCACCCAGAGTGACGACGGACGCCGGGAAGTGGACATAACTGAAGTTGGGTTGCGAGGGGTCGAGATTCCAGCCGAACAGGGAGTTATAGAACGCAGCCAGGGTGGCGCGATTTTCGGCCATGATTTCGAACATTACAGGAGGGTGCTGGGACATAAGTTGTTAAACGAGTAGTTCGGGAGCATTCAGCCAGGCAAGCAGCATTCGCCGTTTGGCGGGAGATAGATCGCGCGTCACCGGCATCGAATTGGGGTCGTCCACGGGAAGCGAGAAGGCCATCCGCAGGGCATCCAGGTTGCGCTGGACGCTCGCCAGGTTCGAGAGATCGACAATGCGCCCCATGATCGGATAGAGGTTCTTGTACTGGCGAAGAATGGGCTCGACGTCGGCCCAGCGCGGCACGGCCGGCGGATCAAACTGGTTCCAGACCAGAACGCTCAGGAAGTTCCAGGGATCGACATTGTAGCCGGGCCACATCGCGGGCTCCCAGGTATAGGCGACACCGTAGACTTGGCCGTCGATGTAGCCGCGTGGATTGCCGGGGTCGCCGGCAGTCAGCGTGGCTTCAGCCCACCCATCGGCAGCGGTAGTAATCACGGGTGGAACGCGCAGGGCTGATTCGGGAACGCCCAACGGCAGCGAGTTCGGATTGAATGGGTTCTGCTTGCTGTTCACCAGGCCGGCATTGAGGCCGAGATAGATCCGCTCGTTCGCCGCGGGCCGGCCAAAGCGCAGAGCCAGCAGGCGTGCCTGAGCGCGGTCGCCAGGGGACATCCGGAACACGTATTGATCCGCACGTAGAAAGCCGCCGCTCTGGTTCTCCGCCGCGAGGATGATGTAGGGCAGGCCCTGTCCGCTGCCGTTGGGCGACGGATCGGCATCCTGCAACAGTGCCAACGGTGTAGATGAGGCCCGCTTGTTCTGACCACGAGTTAGCGGAAGCGTAACAACTCCCGCCGTATTTGTGTACCAATTGGGGGAGGTGTATCCGGTGATCTCGCCAATGTGCTCCGGTGCTTCGTTGTGTGGTGGCAGAATGGCCAGGCGAAGTTTGCCGGTGTCGTGAATGGGGCCGCCCGCGCCGTCGGTAGGGAGCGCATTGCCCAGATCGATAGTTACGGAAGTGCCGGCAGTCGCGACCTTACCTGGAATGAAATAGACCGGTGGAATGTTTCCGAGAGGATACGTATTGTTGGCGGTTGTGGGGCGTAGCAGGCGGCCGGCGACAAAGCGGTCAGGTTCACCGTCGAAGTAGGGCCCGATGGATCCGACCGCGCGCCCCACAGTGAACTGCGGACTCGTGCTGTCCAGCGAGAACCCGTCCACGTTGAACTTGATCGAGAAAGAGCGCGGACTGGTTTGGTTCAGTTCGCGTAACAGGCGTGAATTGCCCGCTCCAGTCCAACGAACACCAGTCAGCCGGGATTGGTAGACGGCGGCCATGGGCGCATCGCCACCGCCGCCGCCCACGGCCCGCAGCCATAAATCGGTAAAAGCGGCAATTTCGAATGATGCGCGCCAGTATTCCTGGCCGGATGGCGAAACCAGACGTACCTGTAGGCCCCAGATCTCGGAAACCATCTGCTGTTCCGAATCGAGGTCGACGATCTTCGCGGTGACACGGTTGTCGGCCTGGGTAACGATGGCGCCGACGATCGGGTCGGCAGCCGGGTCCTCGCACCATGTTCCGTCTGAGTAGACAACACGCCGTACCGTGCAACTGAGCAAGCGGAATGCGCCGGAACCGTTTGGATTCCACGACGGATCGGAATTCGGTCCGAAGGTCCGCGTGTCAAAATTGGCGGGCGTGTTGTTGACCGTGGACGGATCGGCCTGAAACTGGCCCGAGAAGTGGATCCGCGGGGAATCGAGATAGCTCATGGGCTACTGTCCGGCGCCGTTGGGAAGAGTCGCCGCCCAGGCGGAAAGTTGCATCTAAAAGTTCCTCCATTTTCCCAGAAAAGATAGGAACAGCTTCCTGATTATATTTGAAATTCCGTCTTTCGCAAGAGGGGTTTCTATTTTTTCGTTTGAGCAGGCGTGCGGTCACCCTCGACGGCCGGGAGGCGTAGGATAATGACCAAACCATGAATCGTCGCGCCATGCTCTTCGCAGTCACCGGAGGCCTGATGAATGTAGCCGCCAAGGAACTCAAACGGGACAAGCTGGACAGCGCCGTCGCGCTCATCTCGAAGTCGGTCGACGCAAGCCAGGTAGGCGCCGCTGCCCTCGAAGTCCGCCAGGGAAGTTTCGTATTCGAGCGGTGTTTCGGAAAGGCGAAAACGCAGGACAGCGTCTTTCTGCTGGCCTCCATCACCAAGCCGATGACAGCCACCGGACTGATGGTCCTTGTGGACCGCAAAGCAGTGGCACTCGCCGATCCGGTGCGCAAATTCATTCCTGAATTCAGCGGGGGTGATCGCGATGGCATCACCGTGCGCCACCTGCTGACACACACCTCCGGACTGCCTGACCAATTGCCGGAGAACGTGGAGTTGCGCAAGCGCCACGCCGGGTTGAAGGACTTTGTGGCGGGCACCTGCAAGACGCCGCTGCTATTCAAGCCGGGCTCAAAGGTGAGCTATCAGAGCATGGGGTTGCTCCTGGCCCAGGAGATCGCCGAGCGGGTGACCAAGCGTCCGTTTCGCGATTTTCTTCGCGACGAAGTGTTCCGGCCGCTGTCCATGACGAAAACGTCCCTCGGGTTGGGTGGGCGAAAGATCCCCGAAACGATGCCGTCGCAGGTGGACAACGCGCCAGCGCTTTATGGCACCAAAGAGAACGACTGGAACTGGAACAGTCAATACTGGCGTGACCTCGGCGCGCCGTGGGGTGGCGCCCATTCAACCACCGCGGATATTCACAAATTTCTGAATTGCTTTCTGAACCCCGATGGGCGCGTCGTCCAAGCCGCGACGGCGCGGCAGATGATCACAAATCAAACGCCTGGAATGAATGAGGCATGGGGACTGGGGTGGTCGGTTCAGCCGGGGAATTTCGGCAAGGCCTGTTCCACGCGCACGTTCGGGCACTACGGCGCGACGGGAACCGTAGCATGGGCGGACCCGGCGAGCGGGGTGCGTTGCGTGTTGCTGACCACCAAACCCGCGGATGGGGCTCGCGCCCATTTGCTTGGTCCGGTGTCGGATCTGGTGTCGGAGGCGGCAAGTTAGTTATGCGCGCGGCAATTTGGATCGTTCTCATTTCCTGCTGGACACTTATGGCACAGACCCGCCCACGAGCACGCGATTTCGGCATCCAGTTTGAAGGCACACCGGGACCACTGAATGCCATTACCGATATTGCAGGAATCGCAGTGGGCCATACGACGCTGATTCGCGGCGACGGCCCGCTCAAGGTGGGCGAGGGTCCCGTGCGCACGGGAGTCACCGTAATCCTTCCCCGCCAGAGCGATCCGGGCGATGCCGTGTTCGCGGGCTGGTTCTCGCTGAACGGGAATGGCGAGATGACCGGGACGACGTGGGTTGAAGAATCGGGATTCATGGAAGGGGCGATGGCCATCACGAATACGCACAGCGTTGGCGTAGTGCGCGATGCGCTCATCGATTGGCAGGTACGCCGCAGCGCCATGAAACAGAGCTTCGCGCTGCCGGTAGT
>JAEUQD010000896.1 GCA_016789925.1 Bryobacterales bacterium
GTGGGCCCGGATGGGGCGCTCTACATCTGCGATATCGATAACCACGTAATTCGCAGGCTCGACCTGAAGAAGGGTACGATTTCGACGGTGGCGGGCAACGGGACCAAAGGCTACTCGGGCGATGGCGGACCGGCGCTCAAGGCCTCCCTCAACCAGCCCTACGAAATCCGTTTCGACAAAGCGGGGAACATGTATTGGGTGGAAATGCCGAACCATGTCGTGCGTCGGGTGGACAAAAAGACGGGGATTATTTCAACAATTGCGGGGACCGGTAAGGCGGGTTTTTCCGGAGACGGGGGCCCGGGGGTGAAGGCGGAATTCCGGCAACCGCACAGCATTCAGTTCGACCCCCAAGGGCGGCTGTTGATTTGCGATATCGGCAATCACCGGGTGCGGAGGTTGGATCTGAAAAGCGGAATCGTGGAGACGTGGCTGGGCACAGGGGAAAGAAAGGCCACGCCCGATGGCGCACCCCTAAACGGGACGCCGGTGAATGGGCCGCGGGCGATTGACATGGACCCGCAGGGAAACTTGTACCTGGCGCTGCGAGAGGGGAACGCCGTCTATAAGGTCGACTTGAAGGCGGGTAAGTTTGTGCATCTCGCGGGGACCGGCGAAAAGGGATACGACGGCGATGGCGCCGACGCGCGCAAAGCTAAGCTTTCGGGACCCAAGGGAATCGCCTGGTCGCCGGACGGCGGGGTGTATATCGCGGATACGGAGAGCCACACGATCCGGCGGATCGATTTGAAGAGCGGGCACATCGAGACGACGGTAGGCACGGGCGAGCGGGGTAACGGACCGGACGGGGCCGCGCGGCAATGCAAAATGGCGAGGCCGCACGGAGTGTTCGTGGACCGGAAGGGCGTACTATATATCGGAGACAGCGAGGCACACCGGGTGCGCCGGGTGCTGAAGCCCCTGGGGCGATAGTCAGCCGCCGGCCTCCGCCGTTTGCGGGATGCCGATGAAGCGGCGCAGCAGGTCGGCCGCCTGGCGTGCGCGAGACTCGGCATAGGGGCTGAGCGACCTCCCTTCCTTGAAGTCGAGGCCTGGAACGCGGCAAACGTAGGCATTGCCATTGAACTGATAGAGGGCCCGCGCAAGACTGATCAAACCCCCGGCGTCGAGAGGCCGCGAATCATCGGCGCTGTGCGGGCTGGCGGGTTCCACCCAGGGTTCCCCCAGTCGCCGCTCCGGGTGGATAAACACGACATCCTTCGCGCCGGCGATCTCCTCCGCAAGCGTTTCCGTAAGTTGGGGAACGTCGTGCATGAAAACGTTCGGAGGATGGCCTAACAACTCCAGCACCCGGTGCACTGCCGCTGCGTCGCCTTGCAGGCAGTCACCCGATGCAATGAAGATCGTTTGCACGAAAAACCTCCTGCCCAATTATGTAACAGGTTTAGCAGGGTAATTCAAGCGTAAATCCGTTAGGATTTCGTTTCAAACAGGTCGAGGAAGGCGCGGGCAGCGTGGCTCAGGTTGCGCCGTGCCGGGTAGACGAGGCGGATCTTCCGTTCGACGTGGAGTTGAGGAACAAGAATTTCCTTGAGCGTATCTTGTTCTAATTCCTGCTCAACACACATTCTGGGGAGAAATGCAACACCTTCATTGCGCTGAACTAATTTACGGATCGTTTCAATTGTCGGCATTTCAACGTCCATGTTCAGAGGGACCTTATGGCGCTGAAACTCACGAATTACGATTTCGCGATACGGGGAAATGACGTTATGGGCGATGAAATTCTCCATGCCCAACTCGGTGATAGAGACCGATTCGCGATCGGCAAACCGGTGCTGGGGTGAGACGACAAAGGCGAGATGATCGATGTAAATCACCGACGAGACCAGCCGGTCGTCGGCCGGGTCATAGGTGAGCATGCCCAGTTCGAGGTCGCCGTCGACAAGTTGAGCGGGGATGCGGGACGAGAGGCTTCGCCGGACCTGAACGCGCACTTTGGGATAAAGGTGGCGATAGGCCTGGATCTGCTTGAGCAGGTACAACGACGTGGATTCATTGGCGCCAATAATTAACCGGCCGGCGGAATTGTCGCGAAGTTCAGCAAGGGCGATTTCCATTTCGCGCTCGAGGTTTTCGAAGCGCCGGGCGTAATCGAGCACAATGCGGCCGGCATCGGTAAGCAGCAAGTCCTTGGCCGAGCGGTCGATCAGTTTCTCGCCGAGTTCGCGTTCGAGGCGTTGAATGGCCAGCGAGATAGCGGGTTGCGTGCGAAGCATCTTCTCGGCGGCGCGCGAGAAACTTCTCTCGGTCGCAACGGAAAGGAAGACGCGAAGGGGATGGAACTCCATGCGATTTGTTAATTTACATATAACACAAAATAAAACTCCCAAATAATTACAGCCGAGGTCTACAGAAAGCAGTGAACGACGCCGATGTACGGGAGGGAAGAGTTTGTGGCCACCCAACCAAAGATCTACGAATCGGGCCTAATGGAGCGGAGAGTGCCGCTTCCACCGTTTCCGGCAGTTGCCCGGAAGCTTCTCGGCGCGATTGCCCAGGACGACTGCTCGATGAAGAAGATCTCGGACCTGGTCGGGTCCGACGCTGCCTTTTCGGTGGAAGTGCTGAGGCTGGCCAACTCTGCAATGTTGGGATTGCGGTACGAAGTGGTGAGTATCTTGCACGCGGTGTCGGTTTTGGGGACGCATCGCCTGCGGGGTCTGGTGCTGACGGTCGGGTTACGGGATTTTCTGCGCAGCGCGCGGCACGACGAATTGATTCGGCGCTGCTGGCGCCACAACTTGGCGACGGCACTGGTGGGTGAGTGGATGGCGGGCCTCTGCCGGCAGGACAAAGACGCGGCCTACTCGGCGGGGTTGCTCCACGACATCGGGCGGTTGGCGCTGCTGACGATGTATCCGGGCCGCTACCTGCACGTGCTGCAATTGCATAAACGGACGGGAAATGACATTGTGCTCTGCGAGCGTGAGGCATTGGGGCAGGACCATCGCGAGGTGAGCGCGTTGCTGGCCCGGGAGTGGCGGCTGCCAGTGATGTTCAGCAAGTCGACCTGCGAACAGGACTCGGAAGCGACGCATGAAGGCGGCGAGTTAAGCGACTTGGTTGGCGGGAGTTGCGCGGCTGCGGTGGAACTCGGCTTCAGCATGGCGGAGCGTGAGAAAGAAGGGGACCTCAGACGCCTGGAACAGAAGCTACCGGCTGCGGTATGGCAGCAAATTCGGGACCATTTGGGAGCAGTCCAGGAAGCCGTTCCCTACAAGATCAATTTGTTCGAAACGGATTTTCTGGCCAGGTAGCGGGGCGCCAGCCGCCCTGGACACCCTCACACCGGCATCCTATACTTAGTCTGTTAACGAGTAACGACTATGAAGATCTTAAACTGGACATCGTTCCTGTTCATTGCTACTGCCATGTTCATGGGCAGTTGCGGCAGGCAAGAGCGGTCGGAAGCTGTTCAATTCGCGAAGGTGCTCACGGAGGAACAGGTTACCTTCGTCAGCGCAAACACAACGGAACGGGACTTCGTAAATAGCGCTCGCGCCTGGTGCGGCGGCATCACAACGAACGGCGCCGGCCGCGGAGTCGAGTTGGATCAGAACGCCGCGGTGGCCGCGGAATTAGGCAAATCCGTCGTGGCCATCAGCTCTCAGTTGAGTGAAGTGCGGCAGGCGATCAACCGGCAGTCCTTGACAGGGCAATATCCGCGGGATGTACGCGCGGAGTTGACCGATCAACTCACGAAGCGCCAGCGGATGCTCCAGGAGATGCGGGTGCTGTTTGAGCAATCCGCTCCACAGTTCCTGGAATATAAGCAGAATAAAGCATACGTGGGCGACACATATCCCGACGGAGTCGCGAAACTGGACGCATTGCTTCGCACCTACAGCCCACCCACCGATGCGGTGGGCGCCGCGCTCACGGCCCTCCAGACGAAATACCGGCTCGGCAAGGAACTCTAACCGCATCTTGAAGACGGCCGGTCAGCGAGCGCTTTCATTCGTCTCGTGCCGCCCTGGCTTGAGGACGGACATGGTTTACGATATCAGTTCCGACTCGGAACCGAATGCGAACTTTGTATCGGCAACTCAGCCTCGTCCTGCTTGCTCTCTTTCTCGCTCCCGTCCAGACCCGCGCGCAAACCCCTGAGAAAGAGAACGTCAATCCCGTCGCCCGGAATGCGCAGTCAATCCAGGCAGGGAACGCCCTCTACCTCTCCCGGCAGACATTGTGTTCGAACTGCCACGGCGCGGACGCGCGCGGTGGCGAAGCGCCGGATCTCTACACGAGCCGGACAGTCTTGCGAGGCACGGACCAGCGTCTGTTCGAGATCATCAAGCGAGGTGTGCCCGGGAGCGGAATGCCTCCCCAGCCCACCTTGTCCGACGAGCAGGTCTGGCAGTTGGCCGCGTACCTGCAAAGCCTCGGCCGTCCCGGCCGTCAGGCGCCTGTCGCCGGAGATCCGCGCCGCGGTGCCCGATTCTTCGATGAGACAGGCTGCCGCCGCTGCCACATGATTCAAGGTTCAGGTGGATTCCTCGGTCCTGACCTCAGCGATGTCGCCGCGCGTCTCACCACAGAGGAACTTCGCCACGCGATCGTGAATCCCGCCGCCGATGTCCGCGACGGCTTCCGGCCCGTAACGGCTGTCACTCTGGCTGGTGAGCGCGTTACCGGTCTGCTGAAGAATGAGAGTATCTTCTCCTTCGAGATCCTCCGCGCGGATGGCACCTACTTCACAGGGTCGCGATCCTCGGTGCGTGAGTTCGCCCCCGCCGAAGCCACGCTCATGCCCCAAGATTACCAGCGCCGGCTTCCCCCCAGTGACCTCCAGGATCTACTCGCATTCCTCGATAGCCAACGCTCCGAGGGCCGCGCCGCAGACTCCTGGCTGGTGAAGGCGCACTGACCCATGCGACACCTGATCCGGCGGCCCCTCCTCCGATGCCTCTTCGGCGCCCTGTTTCCTGCGGTTAGCTACTGCCAGCCTGTCGACTCCCGGTATCGGGCGCCCGAGAATTGGCTTACACACGACCGCGACAATACCGGGCAGCGCTTCAGCCCGCTGCGCCAGATCCACACCGGCAATGTCAACGATCTCGTGGTTCAGTGGACCTTCCAGTTCAACCCGCTCCCGACACGCTCTCAGGTCACGCCCCTCGTACGCGATGGCGTCATGTATGTGACCGTAGGCGGTGATAACGCCTTTGCCCTGGACGCCCGCACGGGCCGCCGCCTGTGGCATTTCCGCTACCGGTTCAAGCCGGAGGGCAGCACGATGAACTGGAATCGCGGCTTCGCCCTCCATGGCGATCGCCTCTTCATGGTCACGGCGGATGCGCATCTCATCGCGTTGGATGCCAGGAACGGCAGCCTTTTGTGGGACTCCGTGCTCGCCGATCCCAACCAGAACTACGGCGCCACCGCCGCCCCGCTGATTGTGGAGGATAGGGTGATTGTGGGCAACGCGGGCGGCGACTCGGGCACGCGGGGATTTCTCGATGCCTACCAGGTCGCCACCGGTGAGCGGCTGTGGCGCTTCTGGACCATTCCCGCTCCCGGCGAAGCCGGTTCCGAAACCTGGCCGCGCAACGAGTCCTGGAAGGGAGGAGGCGGCGCGACCTGGACGACGGGCACCTACGATCCCGCCCTCAACCTCGTTTATTGGACCACTGGGAATGCCGGACCCAAGGACTACGACGGGCGCGAACGCGAAGGAGACAACCTCTACTCCTGCTCGCTGATCGCGCTGAACCCAACTACCGGCAAGCTCGTTTGGCACTATCAGTTCACGCCCCACGACGTGTTCGACTGGGATGCCAACGAGCCGCCCATCCTGCTCGACATGGAATGGAACGGCCGCCCGCGGAAACTGGTGATGCAGGCCAACCGCAACGGCTTCTTCTATGTCCTCGATCGCACCAACGGAGAGTTCCTGTTGGGGAAGGCGTTTTCGCGTCAGACCTGGCTGAAAGAGTTCACGCCCGCCGGCCGGCCGGTCCTTCACCCCGGCGCGAGCCCCTCAGCGAAGGGAACCGTCATCTGCCCCGACCCCTATGGCGGCATCAACTGGCAGTCGCCCACCTTCAGTCCGCTGACTGGGCTTCTCTACGTGCCAACCCACGATGCGTGCGCCTACTACTACTTCACCGGGCCTTCCTACGATCCCGCCGTTCACAAGCCGGAAGATTCGCTCCAGGCCATCGACGTCCGGACCGGCGAGA
>JAEUQD010000752.1 GCA_016789925.1 Bryobacterales bacterium
CAGGCATTTGATCTCGTGCGTTTTCGCGACCGGCTGGCCGGGCGTCTATCCGGCGGCATGAAACAGAAACTGGCTCTCTCCTGCGCCCTCGTGTCCAGTCCGCGGCTGCTCATCCTCGACGAGCCGACAACCGGTGTCGACCCGGTCTCAAGGCGCGATTTCTGGGACACTCTGGCGGATCTGGCTGCCGATGGCATGACCATCCTCGTCGCCACTCCCTATCTCGATGAGGCCGAGCGGTGCCATCGCGTCGCCCTGATGGAACGCGGCAAGATCTATGAAGTCGACTCACCGGCAGCGTTTCGCGCCAAGCTGGGTTGGACGCGGCTTCAGGTGAGACCGGAGAACCTGGCGCAGGCGGAATCGGCGCTCGCAGGCCCGGACGTGGAAGACGTGCAGCGCTTCGGGGACCGGCTGGATATCCTCGTGAGCGATCCGGAAGCGGGCCGGCGCACGATCGCCGCAAGGCTGGGCGAGGTGGAGACCACGGCAGCGCTCCCTACCCTGGAGAACGCGTTTGTGGCGACGCTGCGGCGCATGCGCGGCGCAGAGCAGCGGGCGCCGTTTCCGGGGCGCACGGCGTTGACGAGTCAGACCGGCGAAACACTGCTCGAGGCAGAGGGTCTGGAAAAGCGCTTCGGCGATTTCCGGGCGGTCAAGGACTTCCGTATCCGAATCCGGCGTGGTGAGATTTACGGGCTTCTGGGGGCCAATGGAGCGGGCAAGACAACGGCGATCAAGATGATGTGCGGGTTGCTGAAACCCACGCAGGGCCGCGTTGCGCTGCTGGGTCAGACCCATGGGCTGCGGGATGCCGGATTGCGGCGGCGCATCGGCTACATGTCGCAGAAGTTCACGCTCTACGACGATTTGACGATTGGCGAGAATCTCGATTTCTACGGGGCGCTCTATGGCGTGCCGGCGGCGGTGCGTGAGGCGCGCAAGCGCTGGGTGCTGGAGGTGTCGGACCTGCAAGGGGAGGAGAAAATGCTCACCGGGCAGTTGCCGGGGGGCTGGAAGCAGAGGGTGGCGTTCGGCGCGGCCATCATGCACGAACCACACCTGGTCTTCCTTGACGAACCGACCTCCGGCGTCGATCCTCTGGCCCGCCGGGCGATGTGGCGGATGATCAATGAACTGGCCGATAACGGCGCAGCGGTGCTGGTGGTCACGCATTATCTCGAGGAAGCCGAGCAATGCTCACGCATCGGTTTCATGGGAGCGGGCGAATTGCTGGTGGAAGGCTCGCCCGGTGAAGTTCGGCGGCGTCCTTCCGGCCAACTGATCGAACTCGAAGTGGCCGACACGCGCACCGCCTTAAAGACTTTGCGCGCCCAGGGCGTGGCGGTTACCCAATTCGGCAGCCGCCTGCACGTGAAAGCCGCGAACGCCGCGGCGCTACTCGAAGGCGCGGGCGTCGTGGTACAGTCCGCGCGGCCCACTGAGTTTTCCCTCGAAGATGTTTTTCTCCAGTTGATCGAAGACCAGAAAGCGGCTGCCGCATGAGGCGCGCTATTGCCATCGCCGGGAAGGAACTCCGCCAGTTCTGGCGCGACCGTTTGACGCGTTCGCTCGCGATTTTTCTGCCGCTCGTGATGATCACCCTGTATGGGACGGCGCTGACGTCGAATGTGAAGAACCTGCGGCTGGCGATTGAAGATCAGGATCAATCGACGTTAAGCCGGCGCTACGTGGAGGCCGTTGCCGGGACAAACAAGTTTGTTTTCGTACCGTGGCCGGCAGGGCAACCGGCCGAAGAGATGCTGCGGTCGTTTCGTGCTCGTGCGGTGTTGCGCATTCCAGCGGGGTTTGAACAGGACTACGAAAGTGGGCGTGAAGCGCAGGTCCAACTGCTGATTGACGGAACCGAGTCGAACACAGCGCTGGTGTTGCGCAACATCAACCAGGCGGTGGCGCAGAGTTTCCAACCCCCGGTGGCTCGGCCGCCGGTTCGTTTGCGGATCCGCCACTGGTACAACCCCGGCCTGGCGGATTCGCTGTTCTTCGGTTCGGGCGCGCTGGGGCTCGTGCTGATTCTGTTCCCCGCTCTGTTGGGCGCGTTGGGCGCTGCGCGTGAAAAGGAACTGGGCACCGTGGCCCAGGCGTACGCATCGACCCTCACCGCACCCGAATGGGTTATCGGCAAGGCGATTCCCTACGTGCTGGTCGGCATGGCTCAACTGGTCATCTGCTTTGGGATGGGCGCTATTATCTTCGGCTATACGATCCCCGATCACCCGGAGGTTCTGATTGTGGGTACCTTGATCTATCAGACGGCGGGCGTTCTCTATGGGATGTTGGTTGGAAACGCCACGGGCACCCAAAGTGCCGCGATCCAGGGCGTGCAGTTTGGCGCCTTTCTCCTGTCGTTGATGTTGTCGGGGTTTTTGATGCCGATCGCCAATATGCCCGTGCCGATGCAATGGATCTCGACGATCATCCCGGCACGCCACTTTATCGAGGTAACGCGCGACGTTCTGCTGCGTCACGGCGATTGGAGCACGTCGGCGCGTCCGCTGCTGACTTTGTGTGCCCTGGCATTGTTCTTCTTTGTGGGGAATGTGGGCCGGATGCGGCGGATGCAGTTTTCGGAGTAACGAATGATTTTCGAATTCCACCGCTGGCTGGCGCTCACGATCAAGGAGTTCCAACAACTCCGCAAGAACAAGCAACTCATCATTCAGTTGCTGTTTCCACCTTCGTTGGCCTTGATTGCTTTTGGCTATGCGCTCAATCCGGATGTGAAGAACCTGAGGCTGGGAGTGGTGGACGAAAGCCAGACCCCTCAAAGCCGCCAGTTGATCGACGTGTTGACGGCCAATCAGGCGTTCAAGGTGAGCGCCTACCATGCATCGGCAGCCGTTCTGGAGCAACAGATCAACTACCGCGAGCTCGACCTCGGGCTGGTGATCCCCCCGGGTTACGCGCGGGACCGGCTGCGCGGCCAGCCCGTAGAGATTCAGGTGCTGGTGGATGCCGTGAATGCGAACTCCGCCACGCTGGCCCAGGGCT
>JAEUQD010000907.1 GCA_016789925.1 Bryobacterales bacterium
TTCAGTTCCTCGATCACTTCGGGAACCAGCGTGCGATGGCCGCCGGCCAGCGACGACACACCGAGAATATGAACGTCGTTTTCGACCGCCATGCGCGCGGCCTCGCGTGGCGTCTGGAACAGCGGACCGACATCGACATCGAACCCGAGGTCCGCGAACGCCGTGGCAATCACCCTGGATCCCCGGTCGTGTCCGTCCTGACCCATCTTTGCCACCAGAATGCGCGGCCGCCGGCCTTCCGCGGCGGCAAATTCGTCGGCGAGCGCGCGGGCCTTGAGAAACTCCTCCGACGAGCCGGACTCGGCGGAATAGACACCGGAAATGGTCCGGTTCACGGCCTGGTAGCGTCCGAACACTTTCTCCAGTGCGAACGAGATTTCACCCAGCGTCGCCCGGGCGCGGGCGGCCTGCACCGCGAGATCGAGCAGGTTACCTTCGCCTGTCTCCGCACACCGCGTCAGCGCGGCCAGGCAATGCTCCACAGCCTTTGCGTCCCGTTGGGCGCGGACCGACTCCAGCCGCGCGATCTGCGAATCGCGCACGGCGCGGTTATCCACCACCAACACGTCGATGGGCTCTTCGTGTTCGAGTTGATACTTATTGACGCCGACAATCGTCTCCTGACCCGAGTCGATCCGCGCCTGCCGCCGCGCTGCCGCCTCCTCAATGCGCATCTTCGGAATCCCCGTCTCGATCGCTTTGGCCATCCCGCCCAGGGTCTCGACTTCCTGAATGAGATGCCAACCTTTATGGATGAGTTCGTGTGTCAGCGACTCGACGTAGTAACTGCCGGCCCAGGGATCGACCACACGCGTGATCCCCGTCTCCTCTTGGAGATAGATCTGTGTGTTCCGCGCAATGCGCGCCGAAAAGTCGGTGGGCAGGGCCAGCGCCTCGTCCAGAGCGTTTGTATGGAGCGACTGCGTATGGCCGAGTGCGGCTGCCAGCGCTTCCACCGCCGTCCGGACCACGTTGTTGTAGACGTCCTGCGCCGTGAGGCTCCAGCCTGAGGTCTGCGAATGCGTACGCAGCGCCATCGATTTCGGGTTCTTCGGGTTGAACTGCTTCACGATTCGCGCCCACAACACGCGCGCCGCGCGCATCTTGGCGATCTCCATGAAGTGGTTCATCCCGATGGCCCAGAAAAACGACAGCCGGGGTGCGAACGCATCGATGGCCAAACCGGCACGCAGACCCGCGCGCAGGTACTCCAGACCATCAGCGAGCGTATAGGCGAGTTCCAGGTCGGCGGTCGCGCCCGCTTCGTGCATGTGATACCCGCTGATCGAGATGCAGTTGAACTTCGGCATCTTCTCCGCGGAGTAGCGGAAGATATCGCCGATAATGTGCATTGACGGTCCGGGTGGGTAGATGTACGTATTCCGGACCATGAACTCTTTCAGAATGTCGTTCTGAATGGTTCCGGTGAGTTGTTCGGGTTTGACGCCCTGTTCTTCGGCCGCCACGATGTAAAAGGCCATGATGGGCAGCACCGCGCCGTTCATGGTCATCGAGACCGACATCTGGTCGAGCGGAATCTGGTCGAAGAGGATCTTCATGTCCTCGACCGAATCGATCGCCACGCCCGCCTTGCCCACATCGCCCTTCACGCGTTCGTGGTCGGAGTCGTAGCCGCGGTGGGTCGCCAGGTCGAATGCGATCGAAAGCCCCTTTTGGCCCGCGGCGAGGTTGCGCCGGTAAAAAGCGTTCGACTCCTCAGCCGTGGAGAAACCCGCGTACTGCCGGATAGTCCAAGGCCGCAGGGCATACATGGTCGAGTAGGGTCCGCGCAGGAAAGGCGGAATCCCGGCCGCGTACTGCAGGTGCTCCATCGCGGCCAGATCGTTCGCCGTGTACCAGGGCTTAACCTCGATGCCTTCCGCCGTCCGCCAGCGTTGCTCCGGCGGCTTGGGCAGGGAAGTGGCTTTGGGTTGGAAGTCGATCTTCGAAAAGTCCGGGCGCATCGCTCAATCCTCCATTCCCAAGCGCGTCTGCCACTCGCGCAGCGTGTCGACAGCATTGGAGAGCACGTGGACAAAGCCGGCCACTCCCGCTTGCTGAAGTGCCTCAATCTGGTCTTTCGGATTGCCCGCCACGATCACCGGCGCTTGGGCGCGCGGGCAGACGTCGCGTGCAAACGCGAGATACTCGGCGTCGGAACTACACAGAACGACTAGTGCGGCGGGTTCCAGTTCCTCGGACTCGCGAATGGTGAAGCCGCCACAGCCGAAAAAGTTCGCGCAGAAGTTCGCGCGGGCCATCCGCATCTTCAGATCGCCGCGCTTCAGCAACAGGACCGTGGGACGGTTCGCGCGCTCGGTGCGCAGTCGAATCTGTTCGAAGTCTTCCGCCAAACGCAGGGCAGGGAAGGGACCTGCTTCCGGTGCGGGCACGGGTTCCTGATCCAGAACTGTCTCGTTCAGGTCAGGGTAGTTGTTCACGCCCACCAGGGTGCGCCGGCGTGAGGCTACGGCTTTCTTCCGGGCCTGGCGTTGCGCGGCCAACTCACCTGCGATCGCGCCTGATTCGAGCGCCTTCCGGTAGCCGCCCCCGGCTTCGATGGCTTGAAAGGCCTTCCAGGCTGCCTGGGCAAGCTGGTTGCTCAACGCTTCGACATAGTACGATCCCGCTGCCGGATCGGCCACGCCGTCGATGTGCGCCTCTTCTTTCAGGATCCGGTGAATGCTGCGTGCAAGGTGATCGGAAAACCGAGCCGGGCGGATCGTAATCGCATCCGCGCCGCCGATGGCCGCCGACAGCGCTTCGGTGGTGGCCCGCAGCAGGTTTGTGTGGGGATCGTATGTGCTCTTATTCGATAGAGCCGTGACGGCGTGCAGTCGCAACCGGGCCCGCGTCGGGAAAGCCGCCGCGGCCTGGTCCCAAAGCGCTCGGGCGGCGCGCAGTTTCGCGATCTCAAAGAAATAGTTGGACCCCACGGCGTAGACGAACGTCAGTTCAGACGGAGTTCGCGCCGCCAACTCGTCGACGCCCCAGGCCAACGCCCAACCCAGTTCCTGGATGGAGGTCGCGCCCGATTCGTGGAACCAGTCCGCGCGCACCGCATCGAGCGGCAGCGCTGCATCCTGCACTACCTCCCAACTCTTGATTTGGCTCGGGTCCAGAAACAGCGAC
>JAEUQD010001034.1 GCA_016789925.1 Bryobacterales bacterium
GTAATCCGTACACAATGCAATATAACTTCACCATCCAGCGGCAGTTAGCGCAGAACACTGCTGTTACGTTGAGCTATGCAGGCCAGCGTGGCGTGCACCTGGTCCGGTTCATCGATGGTAATCAGGCAATTGGACAGATCCTGAGCGATGGCCGCAAATTCTTCCCGGAAAACTCCACGACGCGGAACCCGAATTTGACGGGAGTGCGTTACAAGGCGACCGACGGGCAAAGCGTGTATAACGCAATGCAGGCGTCGATCCAGCACCGCATGCGCGGCGGCATCCTTTTCCGGCTGAACTACACGTTCGCCAGGAACATCGACGATGGGTCAGTAACCGTGACCCAAGGCGGCGATAACGACCTTCCGCAGGACCCCGATAGCCGGAAGGCGGAACGTGGGCTGTCGAATTACGACGTCAGGCACTATTTCGTTGCACTCTGGAACTGGGACCTGCCGGCTGTTCCCAGACTGCCAAAATGGCTTGGCTCCGGGTGGCAATGGAATACGATCGCCACGACATCATCGGGCAATCCTTTCTCCGTCGTAGTGGGTTTCGACCGTGCTCGTGCCCGGTTTCAGGCTGGTACGTCACCGCAACGGCCTGATCTGGTGGCGGGACGGTCGACCAATCCGGTTCTCGGGGGACCGGATCGGTATTTCGATCCGAGTGCGTTCTCGCTGCCCGCAGCGGGCTTCTATGGGAACCTCGGACGTAACACGCTGATCGGGCCAGGACTCGCGATGGTGGATATGAGCATCAATAAGCGGTTCCGGATTACTGAGCGGGTAACCGCGCAGTTCCGCACCGAGATGTTCAATGCACTCAACCATGCGAACCTGGCCATTCCCAGCGCACGAACCGTATTCACCGGTTCGGGGCCGGTGGGCAGCGCCGGACGCATCACGTCGACGTTGACCTCGGCACGGCAGTTGCAGTTGGGGATGAAGCTGGTGTTTTGAGCCCCGCTTTATCCTCTGTTTGCATTCCGCTATAGTAGGGCCGGGAGCCGGTCTATGTCAGGAGCGAAAGACACTCCGGGCACCTTCTTCAGCTATTCACGCGACGACGCCGAGTTCGTCCTCCGGATCACAAAGGACTTGAGGGCCGCCGGGATCAATGTTTGGCTGGATCAGCTTGACATTGTTCCAGGGCAGCCGTGGGATCGGGCAGTGGAAGAGGCTCTGGAGGGTTGCCAGCGGCTGTTGGTGGGCCTCTCCCGGTCGTCGGTGGAATCGTCCAACGTGATGGACGAAGTGTCGTATGCGCTGGACGAGAAGAAGACCGTTATCCCAGTGATCCTGAAGGAATGCCGGATTCCATTCCGGCTGCGGCGGCTACAATATGTGGATTTCCGGGCGGGATATGAGAAAGGCTTGACGGAGTTGGCCGGGGCCTTGGGCAAGAAGATCAAGAGAAACGGCAACGGCCCGCCGCCTTGGCGACCCCTATGGAGTGCGCTGGGCGCCTTCGTTGTTGTTGCTGGTTTGTTACTGCTTTGGCTGTATTGGCCTCCCAGACCCAATCCGGTGAGGCCGATTCACTACTCATACAACTATGAACACGAAGGCCGTACCTGTCCGGGTGCTTTCTTCTCGAATGACGGTCAGAACTGGGTGGAAGAAACACCGGGAGATAACGGCTGCCTGCGGACGCGATTCGAGTTCAGAAGAGTTCCATCCGGTCCGGAGGGAGTGTTGATTCACGACCCAGGTCGAGATGTGTTCGTGATGTTGCCGAACGAGCGGGAAGGCTGGGCAAAAATCCGCCAGGGTCCGAACGGGCCTTGGGCCAACCTGCGCTGGGTGAGGCATCCAATCGATTAGGTTCGATCCGTAGGCTACTTCGGGACTGTCCGCACGAAGAGGAAGCGCTGGCCGTCTTTCGTAACGTCGTATTTCGCTAAGTAGGGCGCTTCTTCCGGGAAGTTGCCTTTCATGGCGGGGAGGGCGAAGAGGCGCTTCGGTGTTCCGAACTTTGGCCCCTCGCCGACCTCGACCGACAGCATCACTTCGTTGTTCATCACGTAAAAAAGTTCTTTGCCATCAGAGCGCCAGCGGACCTGGCCACCGCCGCCGGCCCAGCCATTGGCGAGTTCGCGGGAGACCTTCCAGGACTTCGACGGATTATCGGCTGGGGCGACGTAGACTTCGAACGGGCCGCCGACGTTAGAGACGTAGGCGACGAAACGTCCGTCGGGAGAGTAGCGCGCCCCGTCGACCCAGGCGGTTTCGTGCGTGATGAACGGCTTGGCATCCGGGGCAGCCAGCAGGAGCGAGTAGAGATCGCGCTTGGTCTTGGCGCGGGTGAAGATTAGCGTCTTGCCGTCAGGCGACCAGGCGCGGGGATAGTCGGCGGTGTCAAGGGCGAGGATGACCGATTCCGGCGCCGAGGAGTCCACCTGCTTGCGCATGAGGTCGTAGTTACCGCCGCTTCGGCTACTGGTAAAGACGATCTCTTTGCCATCAGGGGACCAGAGCGGGAAGTTATCGTTGCCCTTGGC
>JAEUQD010000057.1 GCA_016789925.1 Bryobacterales bacterium
TCGGTGAGCGGCGCGAGCGGGAGCACGCCGGCGACCGTACAGGTTCGTGTAAACGCCGGCAATCTGGAGCCCGGCGAGTATTCCGGCAGCGTGAGGCTGGCGGCGACGCAGGCGGCGAACGACCTGGTGGAAGTACCGGTGAGGCTCAAGGTGGTGAGTGCCACGCCGCTGCGGGAATATACGATTTCGACGCTGGCGGGCACCGGGCAGGCCGGCCGGTTTGGCGATGGTAGCCAGGCGCGTTTCGCGGCGCTTTCGAACCCGGACTCGGTGGCCGTCGACCGCGACGGGAACATCCTGATCAGCGATGCGGGCAACCACAACGTGCGCCGGGTGACGACGAACGGCATCATCAACCGGCTGGCGGGAACCAACGATGCGGGGTTCAGCGGCGACGGCGGCGTGGCCGATCTTGCGGCGATGCGCGGCCCGCGCGGGGTGGTGGTGGATCCGGCGAACGGATGGGTCTACATCGCCGACGCGGGCAATTTGCGAATCCGGCGTGTCTCGCCGGAGGGCACCATTTTCCCTTTCTTTGAGGGACTGGAGAGCCTGCGGGGGATGGCCATCGACGGGTCGGGCAATGTGTACGCCGCCTTGGCTTCACTTCATGTGGTCGTCAAGATCACGGCGGGCGGTGAAATTACGCGCTTCGCGGGCAACGGTTTGGCGGGTTACCGCGGCGACAATGTCGAGGCGCGATTCACGCGCCTGAGTGGCCCAAGCGATGTCGCGGTGGATGCGCAGGGAATCGTCTACATCGCGGACACAGAGAACCACCGCATTCGCGCGGTGGACCGCGAGGGACGCATCCACACGGTGGCTGGCACGGGGATCCCGGGATTCCAAGGCGATGGCCGCGCCACGTCGCTGGCCCTGGCGAGACCGACCGGCGTTGCCGTGGACAGCGAAGGAACCCTCTATATCGCAGATACGGAAAACCATCGCATCCGCCAGGTTACGCCCGACGGATTGCTGCAAACCATCGCCGGCACTGGGACTCCGGGTTTTTCCGGCGACAATGGCCCGGCCTCGACGGCGACGCTGCGCCAGCCCATCGATGTCGCGGTGGATGCAGGCGGAAACTTGTTCGTGGTCGATAGCCAGAACATTCGTGTCCGCCGCTTACAGGCGCCGATCCGCCCCTCGATTTCGGCCGTGGTGAACGCGGGTGACTTCACGGCGCGGCTGGCTCCGGGCAGCGCCTTCTCGCTGTTTGGAACCAACCTCGGCGAGGCCCCTCAGGTTCTGGTGAACGGCGAGCCTGCGACCATCAGCTATGCGACGGCGAGCCAGATCAACGGCATCATTCTGGAGTCCGCCAAACCTGGTTTGGCGCGAATTCAGGTGGTGAGCGCCGGGGTGACCAGCCGCGTCTTTCTCCTGACGATTTCTCCATCGGCGCCCGCCTGGATCGTGACGGAAGGCCGCATTGTCGCCCTGAACGAATCAGGGGAACGAAATTCACCCGAAGCCCCGGCTTTGCCCGGCACGATCGTCAAGCTTTACGCGACGGGGATTGGTGTGACGGGAGTAACGCCGCACGTACAAAGTGGGGAGGCGGCCTGGGAGTTCGTCAGCCTGGCGCCGGCGGAAGGGTTACCCGGCATCTCGGAGTTACAGGTCAGAGTACCGGCCGATGCAGCCGCGGGCGATGCCTCTCTGACATTGTTCGTCGGCGAGGTCGCCAGTTCCGCGGGAATGGTGTCGGTCAGCTCATCCCCCATCGACCCGTCAGACGGTCCCGGCTAACGGCCTGGAATTCGAGAATCCGCACGCTGCCGGGGGCTTCCTCGGCCAATACCGGGATGAGGCCGCGTTCCAGGAGCGCCACCGTGATCTGGTGATCGAGCAGGGCCTCCGAGCAGGGATGACCGCGGAGATTGGCGTTGGCCTCGAACAAGTAAGTAGGCAAGCCTTCGACCTCGCGCAGGAAACCCGGGTGAAAACAATCCCCACCCTCGACAAACGTCTGGCCGATCACTACCGCACATAAGTAGGCCGCGTTACCCCAACACAGGCTGGTCGACCCGGGCGGGTTTTCGATTTCCTCGAAATCGACTAACTCACAAACGGTTTGGCGCGACCCAAAGGGCAGCCGGGTCAGAAAGCGCGGATAGGTCAGCGCCACCCAACTGGCGGCGGCGGTGTCTTGAAATTCGCGCCAAGCGACGGGGCAATCCTCGGTCCAACCTTCGTTTGGCGTGCCGGCGGCCGCAATTACGGGCGCGGCGGCATGTTTGGCGATGCGGCCCAAGGGGTGGAGTAGCGCGAGGTCGTCGAGCGAGGCGCCGAAAGAGTAGTCGGCGACGATCAGGGAATACTCGCGCGGGCCGGCCAAGAGGTTATAGAGGCCGGTGTCCTGGATGTCGGCGTCCGCGGTCAGGTCGGCGACAAGTTCCTCGCGCGACACGTCGAAGAGGTGAATCTCCAGCGACGGGATGTGAGCCAGCCGCTCGGCCAGAATGGCGAGTCCGCGCCAGCTTGCCTCGAGGGCGCGCCAGGCGGGGTCGTTCATCACGTGGCGCAGGCGGGCGGTGATCTGCGGCGGCATTTCCCCCAGCGAGACCGTCAGGGCGGCATGGAGATCGGCGCACGCCGGACCGAGCCAAAGGCGGTCCGGATGGAAGTCCCGGAGACGTTCAAAGGCCAGGGTTACGGGTCCGAGGCCGGGCACGTCGAGGCTCAGGGTCGGCGCCAGGCGCTGGAACAGGCTGTCGAAGACAGGGTAGTCGACGCGCAAGGGCTGCCTGTGCCGCAGCGCGGCGGCCGGTACGCCAGAACCGCGAAAGCAGCCCAACACCGCGATGCGGAAGATGTCCTCTTCAGCCACGGGGATGCGCAGGCGGCCTGGTTTGGTCCCCAGTTCGAAACCAGTATCAAGAGCGGAAGGAGCAAACGACATGCGGTTGTGGGACGGTACCAGTAGAACCATGATGATACGCGATTCTCGCGGCCCGGCGAAAGGCGGGGATTTTGAATCGCTACAATCGGGCTTATGGTTTTGGCGTGCCTTTTGGCTCTTTTAATCGTGTTTGCGGCCCGGGCGGAAAGGCAGCCGGTGACGCCCGCGGCGGCGGCGGAATATAAAGCGCCCACTGCGCCCGATGTGATGTGGTCGCCCGATGGAAAGCGCTTCGTGTGGCGTCAGGACGACACGCTGAGGCTGTACGACGCCGGGGGGAAGTCCGAGAAGGAACTCATCTCCTGGAAAACCGTCGAGGAGCGTGCCACCGAGCCGGCCAAGCCGGAAGCGTTCCACTGGACCAACCGGGGTGTGAAAGAGCAGCCAATTCAGTGGCTTCCCACGTCGGACCGCCTGCTGCTGGCGGCGAAGGGCGACCTGTATCTGCTGACAGTGGCCACCGGTGATCTTAAGCAACTCACAAAGACGGCAACCACCGAGGCAGACCCCAAACTGTCTCCCAACGGCAATCGTGTGGCATTCCGGGTAGACCACGATCTCTGGGTAATGGACCTCGCGGGCGGCAGACGGGAACGTCTTACCTCCGGCGGCACGGACCTGGTGCGTAACGGTGAGCTGGATTGGGTCTATCCCGAAGAACTGGGCCTGCCGACGGCGTATTGGTGGTCACCCGACAGCAAACGCGTCGCCTATCTGCAATTCGACCTGACAGGCGTGATGACGTACCCTCATGCGGACCTCACGGGCCTGCGGCCGGTGGCGGAAGCGCAGCGCTTTCCGCAGGCGGGAACGCCGAATCCCAAAGTGCGGTTGGGAGTGGTGGCCGCGGGCGGTGGGAGGACGCGCTGGCTGGCCGAGGCTGGTCCGGACGACCTGCTGGCCCGCGTACACTGGATGGCCGATTCCAACGTGCTGGCCGTCACCCGGCTGAACCGGGTCCAGAACCGGATGCAGATGCAGACAATTGAAGCCGGCACCGGCCGGATGCGCGAACTGCTCACCGAAAACGACCAATGGTGGGTGAACCTGAAGGACGACTTCCGCTTTCTCGACGGCGGGCAGTTGCTGTGGGGTTCGGAACGGTCCGGCTTCCGGCACCTGTACCTGGGGACGCCACCGGACCTGAAGGAACTCACGTCCGGCCCTTGGGAAGTGACCGATGTCGCTTGCGTCGATCAAGCCAAACGGCGTGTCTTCTTCGTATCCACCGAACCCGACCCGTTGGAACGGCAACTCTGGACCATCGGTTTCGACGGTTCGGGCAAAACGCGACTGAGCGCGGAAAAGGGGACTCATACTGTGTCGTTCGCCCCGGACTGTTCGCGCTATGTGGGGACCCACTCGTCGGTGAACGAGCCTCCCAAAGCGGCCGTTTACTCAGCAACGGGTACCCAGGAGGCAGTGATTCGACAACGCGATTCGACAGTTTTCGACAAATTCCGGATTTTGCCGTCGGAGTTTGTGACCGTCACAGGAAAGGATGGCGCCCAATTTCGGGCGCGGCTGTTGAAACCGGCAGGGTTCGAGGCGGGCAAGCAGTACCCGGCGGTCGTGATGGTGTACGGCGGGCCGCACGCGCAGCGGGTCGTGGACCGCTGGTCCGGCGTGGACTGGGAGCAGGCGCTTGCTCAGAAGGGGTTCGTGGTGTGGCTGCTCGACAACCGGGGGTCCGCATTCCGAGGCCATGCGTGGGAGGGGAAACTCTACCGGCGCTTTGGGAAACAGGAACTGGAAGACCAGTTGGAGGGCATTGAGTACCTCAAGTCGCTCGGCTTTGTCGACCCGAAGCGAATCGGGATCTACGGCTGGAGCTACGGAGGCTTCCTGACGCTGTATTCGCTGCTGAACGCCCCGGCGCAGTTCAAGGCCGGGATCGCCGGAGCGCCGGTGACCGACTGGAGGCAGTACGACACCGTTTACACGGAGCGCTACCTGGGTTTACCTGCCGAGAATGAAACGAACTATCAGGCAAGCTCGCCGGTCCATCAGGCCGGGAAACTGGAGTCGTCGTTGCTTCTGGTCCACAATTTCGAAGACGATAATGTGCTCTTCCAGCACACGTTACGGATGATGGACGCACTCCAGAAAGCCAACAAACCGTTCGACTTGATGCTCTACCCGCAAAAGGCGCACGCCGTGACCGGGGGAGTACGGAAACATATGCTCGAAGGCATGACCGCCTTTTTCGAGCGCGAACTCAAACCCTGAGTTACTGACCGCGCCCGCCGCCGGACCCGCGGCCCACAGCACCTTCGCCACCGCGCACACCGCCAGCACTCGGCGCGGGAGCGGCAGCCGCCGCCGGAGCACCACCGACCGCACCGGACGCGGCTGGCGAATACCCACCGTAGGAACGCTGCGACGCGGTGGCGTAACCCGCGCCTGCGTCGTAGCCATAGCGGACATTGCTATTGCCAAATCCCGCGTTATAGCTGGGCTGGGCCACCGGCCTGTAAAACACCGAGTAGATCCGCTGTGGGCTGTAGAAGCACATGCCGGTAAACGAAGAGCATGCCACGCCCCGGGCCGGGATGAAGGTGAACATGCCAAAGTAGGGGTTGTAGCGCCAACCGCCGGACCAGCCGTAGCCGGAGTCGATCAGGGACTTGGCCGCCGAAACGTTGGCCAGAGCCAGATAGCCGGACCGGCGGAGGCTCCAGCGCAGGAGCGAATCGCCCTTCTCGGTGTCGAACTTGGAGGCAACCAGCTCCCCTTCGAGAACGGCTGTATTGCCGCGCTTGATGGTCTTCTTAACATCGTTGGCGATCACGTCGGCCTGGCCGTCGTAGACCATGACCAAGGCGGGATTGGTGGCAAACCGGTAGAGGCCGGCCTTCTTCAACTGGACGGTGGAGTCGCCCACGAGCACGGTGACGGCATTCTCCTTTTGCAGTTCAGAGATATCGACCACCGCGGACCCGGACACGACTTCAAACCGGGTGTCCACCAGGAGGCTCGAGATCATCCGGATAGACGAATCCTCGCCAACACGGAGCACGGCGCCGGGCGAGAGGAGGATCTCGGCGCGGCCCATCTCCGTGCGGAGGGTCTGCTTCTCTTTCACCTCGGGAAACTGCGAAAACAGCTTGGTGTTCGGAGTCTGCTCGACCAATTTGTCGCCCACATACACCGCCCCTTCCAAGTAGTGGATGAGGCCGGCACGGGCGCTCACCACATCCTGGGCCCAGGCGGCCGTCGCCAAGAGGCCCGCGGCGAATACTGTGGGAAGAACATTCAAGCGCATTCTCGTTCCCTCCTACCTCATAGTGCTGATGTGCAGGACGTCTGTCAATGTCAGGGGGTTACAAAGTTACAGGAATGTTACAGATTCTTGCGGGCGATAAACTACAGGCATGAGCCTTTGGCGCCGGATTCGGGATGCGGTCGCCGGTGGCATGCGCCAACGGGTGACGCTGGCCGGGTTCGGATATTCGCTCGCCATCGCAGTAGTTTGCGCCCTGGCATTTGCGTCGGGGAACAACCTGCTGTTTCTGTTGCTGGCGCTGATGATGGGGATGCTGCTGGTGTCGGGATTTCTGAGCCGGCTGTCGCTGGCGGACCTCGAGTTGGACATCGCGTTTCCCGACCATATTCCGGCCCGGCGCGCCGTTCCCGGGGTCATGAAACTCAAGAACGACAAGACGTGGATGCCCTCGTTTTCCATCCATGTGCGCGGTACTCCGGGGAGCGTGTATTCCTCACACCTCTACTTCCCGCTGCTGGCGGGGGGCGGCACCGTGCAGGAGTCCATCCAGGTCAGCTTCGAAAAGCGGGGCCTGCACAGCAAGAACAGCTTCCTCCTGTCGTCGCGGTTTCCCTTTGGATTCGCCGAGCGGCGGGTGGAGGTGACGCTGGGCCGGGAAGTCCTGGTGTACCCCTGCCTGGACCGGCAGCCGGGCTTCGAAGAGATTTTCGGCTTTCTCCATGGCGAAATCGAAGAGCAGGCTCGGGGGCGCGGAACCGATTTCTACCGGATTCGTCCGTACGAAGCGCTGGAAAGCGCACGGCACGTCGACTGGCGGGCGTCGGCGCATACCGGTGAACTCCAGGTCCGCGAATTTACGCGCGAACAGGAGCCGCTGGTGGAGGTTTTCTTGGATCTCGGCGTAGTTGAGGGAGAGAGGGGATTTTTCGAACTCGCGGTCGACTGCACGGCGTACCTGGTGTGGGAGGTATCGTCGCGCGGGTGCCGAGTGCGGTTGCGTACCCAGGACTTCGACGTAACCGCGCCCAACGAAGGCGACGCCTATACTATGCTGAAATATCTTGCGTTGGTGGAGCCCAAGCGAGCCGGTAAAATCGTGGAACCTGGCCGAGAAGAGAGTATCCAAGTTGTATTCAGTCCCCATCCGGAGAGCGTGGCCGCACATGGCTGGCATCGTGCTTTGCTGGTGGGTTTGTCCCAGTTGGGGACAAGCGCCGCCCGCGGAGGAGAAAGCCCAGCCGGTCCGCAGTTCGATCACCGTCATTGAAAAGGTATCGACGGAAGCACCGGCATCGATCGCGGTGTTAGAGGCGCCGGAGATCCGGCAGGTCCCCGGCGTGAACCTCGATGACCGTTTGCGCATGGTTCCGGGCTTCAGCCTGTTTCGCCGATCGTCGAGCCTGGTGGCGCAGCCGACGACGCAGGGTATCTCCCTGCGGGGAATCGGCTCGACCGGCGCGTCGCGAACCCTGGTTCTATGGGATGGCATTCCGATCAACGACCCCTTTGGCGGCTGGGTCTACTGGACGCGAGTGTCGCCCGACGAATTGTCGCGAGCCGAGGTGTCGCGCGGGGCGTCCACGAGCGTGTTCGGCGACCGTGCGATGGGCGGGGCGATCGCTTTGTTCTCGCGGGAACCGGAACGCGGGCGGGTCACCGGCGGCTGGGAAGTGGGCACGCGGAATACGAACGCCGTGACCGCCGGCGGGTCGTTTCTTACCCCCCGCTGGGCGTTGAGTGGGAATGGCCGGGCCTTCACGACGAACGGATACTATATCGTCGGCGAACGGGCGCGCGGTCCGGTGGATGTCGAGGCCAATGTCCGCTTTGTAGGCGGCGATACGCGCCTGGATCTGCTGGGCGCCAGGCAGCGCCTATTCACCAAATTCGACCTGTTAGTGGAGGAACGCTCCAACGGCACGCCGATGCAGCGCAATTCCACCAGTCTGGGCAACATCGGGGCCAACTACTGGCGCCAGTTTTCGCGCGATTCGATTTCGGTGCTGGGCTACCATACGCGAACCGAGTTCCGGAGTGGGTTCTCCGCCATTGCCGCCGACCGGCGTTCCGAGCGGCTGACGTCGATCCAAAGCGTACCGGCGGAGTCCATCGGCGGAGCGGCCTTCTGGCGGCACGAGCATGGCCGGTGGAACACGCTGGCAGGGGCGGACGTGCAGCGTGTGGAAGGATGGAGCATCGATTCCCTGTTTCCCACCGGAAAGCGGATTGGTGGCGGAACGCTGCTCCAGCACGGAACCTTTGTGCAGGGCGATGTGAAGGCGGGGATCGCGCGCTTCTTCCTGGGCGCGCGGCACCAGTTTACGGGCCAGCAGCGGCAGTTCTTCTCGCCGAGCGGAGGCTTTACGGCCGGACGACGCTGGTGGCGGGCACGCGGGTCGGCCTACCGCAGCTATCGCGCCCCGACGCTGAACGAGCTTTTCCGGGAATTTCGCGCCGGCAATGCCGTTACCCAGGCCAACGCGCAACTAAAGCCGGAAACGGTGTTCGGGGCGGAGGCTGGCTTTGATTTTGTCGGCGAAAGCCGCCGTCTGGGAGTGACGTTTTTCCGAAACGATCTGCGGGATCTGGTCACTAACGTTACGTTGTCGGTGACACCACAACAGATTACGCGGCAAAGGCGAAACGCCGCGAGCGCCCTGGGCCGTGGTGTGGAAATCGAGGCGCGGCAGCGCTGGCGCAACTGGACGGGCGAACTCGCCTACCTGATGGTCGACTCGCGCTTCAGCACCGGCTTCCGCGTACCCCAGATTCCCCGCCACCAGGGTTCGGCGCAACTCACGTGGGCGGGAAAGAGCACATTTGCCACCTTCGGATTCCGGACGACCGCCTATCAATTTGACGACGACTTGAATCTGTTCCGTTTGCCGGGCTTTGGCGTGAGCCAGTTTTCGGTGCGCCGGCAGTTGTGGCGGAGCTTGTCGGCCACTCTGGCTGTTGAGAATTTATTCAATCGCGAATTCCTCACAGGATTTTCCCCAGTACCCGCGACGGGTGCGCCCAGACTAGTACGCGGGGGGTTGCGCTGGGATGGTCGGATCTGGTGAATAGAGGCACAAAAGTCGGAAAAGACGGTTATAATTTGGTGGCCACCGGCAAATCCCGATGGAGGTTACGATGCCTATTTGCCCCTCCTGCCAACATGAGCTGAAGGCAGGAGTTAAGTTCTGCGTCTACTGCGGAACTGCCGTTCAGGTGAGCGTGCCGGCTCCCCAGCCCCCCGCGCCTGCCACGGTCAACCCGACGCCCGCCGCGGCGCAACCGGCTTGTCCTCAGTGTGGGACAAGCAACTCCGCAGGAACGAAATTCTGTAAGAAATGTGGGCAGCCCTTGGGTGCAGGACCCGCGCCGGCGGCCCCGTCCGGGCCAGTTCCCGCAGCACGTCAGGCACCGGCCACAGCCACGATAAAGACTGCCAAGCGCTCATCACTTCCTCTGGTCGCCGCCGGCATCGCGGTGGTAGTGGTGGCGGCTGGTGGCTTTTTCGGCTATCGATGGTGGAGCGCGCGGTCGCGGACCGAGGTGGTGGCTACCCGGCAGATCCCATTTTCACCCGGCGCGGAGGCGCAGCCACCGTCCCCCACCGAGCCGTCGCCAACCCTTGCGGAGCCCCCCGTGGCGCCACCTGCAAATCCAGCGGCCATCCCGGCCCCACCGGCGCGAACCCGGAAAGAAGCAAGCCCCGTGCGGGCGACACCGCCGGGCAAACCCGTTTCCACGCCGAGTTCTACGACGCCCGCCGCGTCGGTTCCCGCGGCTGTGCCGACCCCGGTGACGCCCGTTCTGCAACCCGAGCCGAAGCCGTCGACAGTGATGCCCCCGCCTGTCGCACAAGTTCAAGCGCCGGTGACCCAGACGCAGTCGGCAGCACCGCCAGCGGCCCCACCCGAATCGCCGCGCCGGACGGAGATCCTGAGGCCGGAACGGGAATTCCCAGCGCCGGCGCAGGCGCGGCCCGCACCGGGATATAGCGGGCCGGCGGCTGGAGTGATTGTCTGGTCGGGGCAACTGGAGAAAGGGGAGGCCATCTCGGTAAACGGCACTCGACCCAGCACGGGAAATCTGACGGGTGGGCTGCCAGGCGTCCCGGTATTAATTGAAGTCGAACCGAAAGACGTCGGGATCGCGGAGGCGCCCGGCCCGAGCAATGGCTGGAAGGGTTTTTCGCTGCGCAGCCGGAAGGGCCGCCAAACGGTGGTCACCATCCGCTGGCGCGTGCTTTGAGCCAACGACAAAGGAGGATCTTAAGATGACACGAACGATTCTGCTGACGGCCGTGACGGCCGGACTGGCCCTGGGCCAAAGCCCCTCGCTGAGCCCGAACACGGAGATGCGGGTCAAGCTATTGGCACCGTTGAGCACCGAGACGAACACGAAAGGGGACAAGGTCACCGCGCAGGTTGTGGCCCCACCGCAGTTTGCCGGAGGCACGATGGAAGGCGAAGTACGGGAGTCGAAGGGAGGCGGCAAAGTGAAAGGCACGTCGGTGCTGGTGGTGGCGTTTCACACGCTGCACACCAAAGAAGGTGGTAAAGTAAACGTCACCTCCGATGTGAAGTCGTTCACGAATTCCCAGGGGAAAGCGAATGTGGATGAAGAAGGCCGCGTCATTGCAAAGAAGAACAACCTGGGCAAAGTAGCAGCCGGCGCAGGCGCCGGCGCACTGGTCGGGGCGCTGGCCGGAGGCGGCAAAGGAGCCGCCATCGGCGCGGGCGTTGGGGGAGCGGCAACGCTGCTCCTGGTTCAAGTGGCAACTAAGGGTCCGAGTGTTTCGTTCGCTCCCGGCAGCGAACTCATTCTAGATGTCTCTCCGAGACGATAAGGCAGGCAACCTTCCATGGCATTCTGTGCAAACTGCGGTGCGACTCTCGACGAGGGAGCGGTATTTTGTGGTGGCTGCGGCACGCGGCAAGGGGGACCAGCGGCAGCGCCGCCGCCGGTCGTGGCGACCCCTCCCAACAGCGGCGGTTACCAGGCGTATGAGGGCGGGTTGCCGCCCGAGCCTGCTATGTGGGATTTTCAACGGAGTGTCATCCCCTTGGGCGAGCAGTTGGTAAGCGCTTTCGGCCTGCAGTCCGCCACGGGCTTCGGGGCGATCATCGCACGAATTTTGCGGGGGACATTCCTAAGTCCACGGGTCGCGCGCGAAGCGGCCCAGGAGGAAACTGGGACAGGCACCGCGTTGACGGCGCTGCTGTTTGTGAATTTGCCGAACCTGATTGTGTCGCTGCTGACGCTGGGCGCGGCGTTTCGCTTCGGCGCGTTCGCGGCGGTTGTGACCCTGGCAGTCGGCATTCTGGCCATCATCGGGTCGTCGTTCATTCTTTCCCTTCTGTCCAAGCCCATTCTGGGCGTAGCCCTCAGTTTCGGACAATTGTTGCGGCCACTGTGCTACGTGCAAGGAGCGAATCTTCTGGCGTTCATTCCGCTGGTCGGGATCCTGCTGGGCTTGTGGAACCTGGTGGCAGCCACCGCGGCGGTGCGGTCGATCAGCGGCGCCGAAACAGGTAAGGCCATCGTGTTTCTGCTGGTGGGCGCCTTGATCGTGGCGGTGGGGATGGCGGTGGTCAGCCCGATCATCCTCGCAATGTTTGCGTTTATGCGCTAAGACGTTACGAAGCCGCGCAGCCCTTCGATGCCGACGGTTCCGCCTTCGAAGCGACGGGTGACGCGGCCCCCCACCTCGCGGTAGGCCGCCTCGACGGGCTTACCGAGGGGATGGAAGTAGCAATCGGACTCCTCGAGCGGAGCGGCGCCCGGGGCTACCAGGTAGGCCTCCTGCTCGAACAATTTCGCGCACGCGTAGCTGTACCAGGCGGCCTGCCGGATGACGGCTGGGGCGCCCGCCGCGTAATTCAAGTGCACAAAGCGCACGCCCGGGTAGCGCCTGGCGGCCGGCAGGATCAACTGCTCGAGGGGCGTCTTCACCGCTTCCCAAGGCAGTTTCGGGTCGTGCCAGGCCCGGAAGCGCGTCCCTCCCCTGTTGTCGAGGCCGGTCATGTAGCTTTCCGTCAGGTCGAAATCGGCATACGGGAGAAACAGGTTCGCCTGGCGATATCCCTGATTGAGGAAGAGGATCTTGCCCGGCAGCATGCGCCTTAGTTCGGCGAGAAACTGCGCCTGCCCCTTGTTGTAATCGGTGGACGGGTATCGCTGGGTGTGAGCCTGGCGCATCGCGGGAGGCAGTTGCTCAAAACCCAAGGTGTCCAGAAAGATGCCGTCGTATCCGGCCGCATTGATCCGGGCCGCCAGAATCCGCGCCCGTTCCCGGCGCAATTCCGGGTTGGCGTAGTCATACCAGATGGCGCCACGGCCTCCTTCGGCCGCCCCACCGGTGGCCGGTTCCGCATTGAGTCCCCATCGCTTCGCCCGGACTTCTTGTTGCCAATCCAGGGGAGACGAGACGGGATCACCCGCATAGAACCCGGACGACCATTCGTAGGCGATCAACTTGGATGGTCCAGCCGCGCGCAACCGCCGCGTCTGTTCGGCCGCGAGGATAGCTCCGAGGACCAGAACTTCGAACCGCGTGTACCAGGCCGTGGCGCGACTATCGAAAACGGCAGCATAGTGAAACGCAACAGCGCCCCGCGTAGGTCCTCCCGCCGCCGCCAGCAATAGAGCCCTCCTTGTCATCGCACGGCCACTGTTGCCCCAGTCTGACTGAGGGAAGTACCGACAGCCAGGGTGACGGGGACCGCATTGCCGGTAGGCGCCGAGTCCGGAATCCGAACGTTGACCTGCATGAGGCCCGAGACCGATTCTGGCGCGGCGCCGGCATAAACCGGCGTCGTTTCGACAGTCCCAAACCTGACCATCACCGGCAGCCGCGGTTTCGGAAGGGTCGACCCCGTGTTGACCCTTGCTTCTACGCCTTCCGGGTCTGTCGCTCCTTCGCCAGTGGCATAAAGCGCGATGATGGTGCCTCGCGGCGCCGGATTGGCGGGGCTGTTGATGGTTCCATCCTGGTTAATGGTGGCCGCGGCGACGCCATCGAGAGTGAACAGGCCCGGCTGCGCCGCGGCAACCGGGAACGTCAGGCCGGGCCGCCGGGTACCGTTCCGCTCCACTTCCACGGTCACCGTCGCGCGGCTTCCGACCGAATAAGGCACAATCGCGCTGGCCTGACTAGGGTAGGCGTGAATCAACGGCGCCGCCGTCCCATTAAACAAAAGCCGAGTGCCAGCTAAGCTCGTGTTGACCATTCCCCCTGACAACTGAAGACCGGCGCCCGCCGCAGGTCCCATGTCCGTTCCAAAGACGGTGACAATCTGGCCCGGCGCAATCCCCGCTGTCGCGAAACTCGCGGCGTTGGCCACGGCCATGGCCGGGACCTCCCGGCAGGCCTGCCGGAAGGCGTCCAGGTCGTAATTTTTTCGGAGGGAATTGAAATTCAAGCCATTCGTTTGGGTGCAGAATTGCGCCGTTGTGCGTTCATATTCGACGTGGAAAACCGCCTTACCCGCCTGAATAAAGGGCCGCAGGGAATTGCACTCATTGTATTGAAAGCACTGTTCGTTTAAAGCCCAGTCGAAATCCCCTACTAATTGGGGAATCTGGTCGAGATCGTTCTTGAGTCCGACGGAGAGTCCACGTTCGTGGGCTATTGCTGCAATAAACCGGTTAAAGCGAAGCTGATCGGCCGCAGTGAGGGGAAAACCGGACCGATTCTCGTAGCCATCGACGTTGTCAGGCTCGACACCGTCGAATCCTTTCGCGCGGCACTGATCAAACCGAGCTTCCAGAATTGGACGCAGCAAATCAATTTGGCGGATGTCGAGCCAGCGTTCATCGGGAAAGTCTTCCAACGGGGTCCCTTTGACGGACTCGGGGAATCGGGAGGCGTCGGAACGGAAGGGTTCGAACGTTCCCACGCTTACATAACAAACAACTTTTTTGCCGCGTGCATGGAGACCGGCGACGGTGGAAGCGGTGGTTTGGAAGAGGTCAAGGTCATACATCTGCACATCGAGAGACAGGTCGATAGTACCCGTCAACTGCCATTGCCAGCTGGTTTCCAAGGCAGGACGCCAAATGGATTGCCCCCATCCGAGGGTACAGAAAGAAAGCAAAAGTAAAGCTAATACTTGCTTCTTGATCACAGTTCGAGTATACCGGATAAGGGGACTACCCCAAATAGAGGGGATCTACCATGTCTAATAGGTACTTTAGTACTACAGTACGAGGGACTGGCAGATCTAGCGGGCCAGTAGGACTTGGAGGACCGAGTTCTGGTGCCGTTGGCTCAGGTAACGGAGAAACCGAAACCGTAATATTTGAGGGGCGAGTAAATCACAATGAAAACGACTTTCCGATTCTTGATGTTGTCCGCGGTCTTAGGGGCCATTTTCAGTCTGGCAGCCCAGACTCCTGCGAAACCTGTAGACATGAAGATTCTGGTGCTGGCCGGAGATGGGACCGAACCGGGATTGGGAGCGATTCGCTTTTTCCTGCAATCGATGGGAGTGCCGTTCGAAGCGGTGATCACCAAGAGCCAAGGGTTGCCCGCATTGGTAAGCAACGGCGTCGGCCGGTACCAAGGCGTGATCCAGACAACCGGGAACCTGGCCTACCTGGATGGGGGCGCCTGGAAGAGCGGATTGACTCCGGACCAATGGACGACCCTCGACACCTACACTCGCGACTACAAGGTTCGGGTGGTCAGTTACTATACCTGGCCTGAACCCAAGTATGGAATCGAGGCGACGGGCGGCGCCACCGGCAACCCATCCAAGATCACCTTCACGGCAGCGTCGGCCCCGATTTTCTTTTACTTGAATCGAAGCAATGCGGTTGACGTGCAGTATTCCTGGACGTATTTTGCCAGAGTCGGAACGCTGGCCGCAGGCGAGACCACCACGCCTCTGCTCATGATGGGAACCAATGTGGTGGCGGCGCTGCACACCAAGCCCGATGGTCGGGAATATATTGCGTTGACCGTGGACAACAACCAATATCTGAAGCACTCGGCGATACTGAATTATGGACTGCTCAAGTGGGTGACCAAGGGCATTTTCCTGGGATTCCGCAAGACCTATCTGAGCACCCAAAGCGACGATCTTTTCTTACCGAACGACCTGTTTGTGCTCTCCAAACCGGAGTGCCACCCGGTGGGCCAGGCAGCGCAGGACCCAACGTATGACCCCACGTTGAAAGGGTGCCCGGAATACCGGATCACCGGGGCGGAACTGACCCGCCTCAACCAGTGGCAGGCCGGGTGGCGCGGCAAAGCGCTCACTCGGGATTTCGAAGTATCCATTGCGTTCAACGGCTACGGCACGACGGCCGACTTCGGCGTCGACCCGGCAAAGGATTCGCTGGCGTCCGCCGCCCGGCAACTCCGGAATGCGTTTATCTGGATCAACCACACCTACGACCACGAGAATCTGGATTGCTATGATGCCGCGCCGTTGAGCGGCGTGTGCGTGCCGGCCACGAAGGCGCAGTCGTTGTTCGAGATCAGCGAGAACAAGAAGGTATCGCAGGCGCTCGGGCTGAAGTTGGACGCCGCGAGTATGGTGACTCCGAACATCTCGGGTCTGGCCAATCCGGCGTTTCTGGCCGCGGCCAAGGAAAGCGGAATCAAGTATCTGGTTTCGGACACGTCGCGCAACGACTATCTGCCCCAGATTCCCAACGAGGGTGTCCGCAGTCCTTTTGAGTCGAGTATTCTCTACATTCCACGCCGGGCCACCAGCCTGTTTTACAACACAACGAGCGGCAGAACGGGTGTCGCCGGTTCGCTGCCGGACGAATACAACCTGTTCTACGGACCCAACGGCATCTTCAAGTTGAACGGTCTGCCTTGGTTTAACACGACCCAGACCTACGATCAGATCATCGACCGGGAAAGCGAGTTCCTGCTGAACTACATGCTGCGCTACGAAGTGTATCCGACGATGTACCACCAGTCGAACTTCGCTCTCTATCAGAACGGACGGTCGCTCTTCAGCGACCTGATCGACCAAACGCTGACCAAGTACGGGCGCGCGATGAACATTCCCGTGCTCAGTCTCAACCAGACGGAGATGGGCCAGTGGATCGAGGAACGCATGGCCTACAATCGAGCGCAAATCACCGCAACGCTGTATCCGAACTCGCAGATTGTCATCCGGTCGAATACCGCCGTGAAGGTTCCGATCACGGGTGTGTGCAAGACCGGTTGCGAAACCTACGGGACGGAGCGTATTTCCTACGTCAACACCACGGCAGGCGGGCTGACCTCGGTAACGCTCCCGTAGGGGGCGAATTCTCAGGGAGCCACGGCGATGCCTGTCACGCGTTGGTTATTGGCTGTCACACTCGCAACGTCGGCGCTTCCGGCAAGCGCCGACGCCCCGCTCCGGCTGCAGGACGTCGTCCGGCAAGCCGTTGAAAAAGCGCAGGCCGAGAATGCCCGTATAAGCCTGGCGCAGAGCCAGTTGAAGCTGCTGGAAGCACAAAGCAAATGGAAGCTGGAGTTGCGGCCGTCGCTCGGGCTGTTCTCGTTCTCGAATCCGGGCTTGCTGGCGGCAAGCGTCGGGTCTGGGCTGCTGATGCAGCGCTTTTCGGCGCCGAGCGCGCTCACCATGCGGAACGCTCAACTGGATCTACTGGCCGCCGAGGTGGATGCGGAACGGGTGCGCGTTGAGGCGGAGATTCAGGCCGGGCACGCGTTCTTCGACCTGCTGGAGCGCCAGCAGGTTGCCGGGATGTTACAAGCGACGATCGGGCAGCGCCAGCAGCATCACGACCAATTGGAGCGGATGGTGAAGGCTGGCCGGGTGACCGCGCTGGAACCGGTGGCGGCGCAGATGCAGTTGCTCGATCTCGAGCAACAGTTCCTCGAAGTAGAAGACCAGCGCAGAGTCAGCGCGATTCGGCTGGCAACGCTGATCGGAGAGCCGGAACGGGCGACAACGCTGGTGGTAGAAGACGCGGTGGCGGAGAAGGCGCTGCTGCAGGCTGGGATTCCGGAAGTGGAGCCGCTGTTGCAGGAAGCGTTTGCCGCGCGACCGGAAGTGTCGCTGCTGCGGAAGCGTCTGCAAGCCATGGAAGCACAACTCGAGCCGGGGCGGCCGGTGCGCCTCGAGTCGGCGGGCGGGGGCTATGCGTATGTCAACGATGCGGGTGGCCTGGTGGGGAGCGGTCTGAAAGGCGCGCTCCTCGGCGGCAACACCGGGCGGACGGAACTCAATCTGGCCATCCCCCTGCGGAAGACGGGTGAGAAAGAGGCCGGGAATGCGGTGCTAGCGGCGCGGGCGCGGCTGGTGGCGATCGAGCTCGACCGTCTTCAGCAGCAGGTTCGGAGCGAATTGCTCACGGCCCGGAGCCGGGCGATGGCGGCTCAGATACGCCGGGGGATAGCCCGGCGGCGGCTGGAACTCGCCGAGCAGCACGCAGCCATGATCACTGCCCGAGTAGCGGGCGGACTGGCCACGGAACAGGAATCGTTGCAGGCCTCCCAGCGGGCGCTGGGAGCACGGGTCGAGTTAACGCAGGCGGGCAGCCAGGAGCAGGCGGCCCGGTTTGCTTTGCGGGTGATTTGCGGCCGGAGTCCGGGCGAAAGCAAAGCCCAGATCGCCGGTATTCGCTAAGGCCGGCAGGAGAAGGGGCGGCCCGCAACGGGAGGCGCGGGCTGGCACTCAGTCAGAAGAGGGAGTCATGAAATTCAAGTTAAGAGCCACCGATTCTACCGAATCCGCCGCGATCACCGCAGTCAAGGCCGTGTTGCTGC
The DNA here is from genome assembly GCA_016789925.1 of Bryobacterales bacterium. Classification (GTDB taxonomy): domain Bacteria; phylum Acidobacteriota; class Terriglobia; order Bryobacterales; family Bryobacteraceae; genus JADLDI01. The sequence goes on from JAEUQD010000057.1 coordinate 17,866, forward strand.
TCATTGTACTGTCGTTTCTGCTGACTCCGCTCGGTAGAGGCCGGGACGCGCAGGACAAGATGGCTAGTTTACGTCATACTGCCTTGCCGGCAAAGATCGGAGCGGGCGGCTCGTTCGCCGTCACGATCCGGCTGGGCGGCCAGTTGCAGACACTCCATGTGAAGGCAGGCGATTGGGTCAAGGAAGGTCAGGTTCTGGCGGAACTGGCGAATCCGGACCTGGACGCGGAGCTGGCGCGGGCCACCTTGCGGGTTCAATTGGCCGGACAGGCGGCCGCGTCGGCCTCCGGGCAGCAGGGGAGCAGCCGGTCGGTGGCGCTGGAGGAGGAGTATCGGGCGGCGGTCACCCAGTGTGAGTCGGTAAAGCGGCGGATGCAAGCCTTCCACCTCGCTGCAGTTGAAGAAACGTACGAACGTGCGCGGAAGACAAGGGAGCAGACCGAGAAACTGGCTCAGCAGAAACTGGCCACCGCTGTGGAACTCGACAACGCACGGCGGCAGGAAGCTGGCGAAGCACGGAACCTGGAGGCGGCGCGCGAAACCGCCCGGGGTCTCCAGGAGGAACTGAAGAGCGCGGAACTGCGGCTGAGCCGGGTACAAACCCAGCGGGCGGAGCCTGCGGGGGTGGAAAGCCAGATGGCGCGCCTGAACCTGGAAGAGGCCCAGGCGAACCTGCGGACGCTGGAAACGCGGCATGCCGACATGGTGATTAAAGCACCGGGCGCGGGGCGGGTGGTGCAACTCGGGGCGGCGCCAGGGGACCAAGTCACGGCGGGCATGATCCTCTTGCAAGTGGTAGACCTGACGCGGCTGAACTTCGACGTATCGGTAACGAGTAAGGTGGCTCAGTCCATCCACGCAGGGGATCCCGTAGAAGTGATCATGCCAAAGGACCCGCCCCTGCGAATGAACGCCCAGGTGTCGCAAGTCCTTTTGTCGCCCGAACAACAACAGCCTTACGTGGTGAGGGTAACGATTCCGAACCCTTCACCCGATGAGATTCTTGTGGGCCTCGAAGGCGCGGTTCGATTTCCGCATCAGCAGAGTAGCTGGGCCAGCCAGTTCTGGCCGGCTCGGGACAAATAAAGGAGAGCGATTGTCCGGCAGGAGAACACGAATCCTAATCACCGCCGAGGGCACATACCCCTACTATCCCGGGGGAGTAAGCGTTTGGTGCGATCAGTTAATTCAGAAGCTGCCAGAAATAGACTATTCGGTTTTTTCGATCACGCACTCTCCGTCGCAACCGCTTCGTTTCAAGCTACCCAGGAACGTTGTGAGATGTACTCCACTGGCGCTTTGGGGCACAGAGGAGCCCGGATGGTGCACGGGTGACTTTGTCAACCGCTACAACCGGCGTCTGGCCACAACCGCCGAAGTTCTGGAAACCAAGTTCGCCGTTCCTTTTCAGAGCGTGGTGAGGGAATTGCTCAGCGGGGCTGCGGCCAACGAGCAGAGGCTGGCCCAGGGTCTCCAGCAGTTGTACCGCTTCTTCCAGCGGTATGACTACGCCGCGGCGATGGAAAGCGAACTGGCCTGGCGTCTCTTCGTAGTCTCGGTGATTCGCAAATTGCCTCAAGCCGAGGGACCCAGTATCGAAGAAGTCACGGCGTGGATGCGTTGGCTTACCCGATACCTGGCTGTGGTTTCGGTCCCGCTCCCGGAAGTGGACCTCGTACATTCTTCTTTTGCCGGACTGGCGGGCGTACCGGGCGTGCTGGCGAAATTGGAAATGGGTTCAGCTTATTTGCTGAGCGAGCACGGGATCTTTCTTCGCGAGTTGTACCTGGCACTTTCGCGCAGCCGGGAGACCGAGAAGAACCGGCGGTTTCTAATGAACCTGAATCGTGCGCTTGTGAAGATGAACTATTTCCACGCGGACACCATCACGAGCCTGGGCGCGTTTAACCAGATGTGGCAGTTGCGCTTCGGCGCCCCCGCCGAACGGATCGTGTATCTGCCGAATGGTGTCGATCCGAGTTCATTTGCGCCAGCTCCGGGGAAGCGGCTGGAGCGGCCAACGGTGGTGACGATGGCCCGGATTTCACCGATCAAGGGAATCGACACGCTGATGCGGGCGGCCGTCACCGTCAAGCGGCGGATTCCGAGCGCGAAATTCAGAGTGTGTGGCGATGTTGCCGATGAGAACTACTACAAAGCAGTGCTCAAGATCATCGAAGAGAACAATCTGAAGGATTCGGTCGAATTCGGCGTGACGAAAGACGTCGTGGGGGCCTACCAGCAGGCACATGTCTTTTGCCTGCCGAGCAACACGGAGGGTATGCCGTATTCGATTCTCGAGGCGATGCTGTGCGGCTGTCCGGTGGTGGCCACGGATGTCGGTAATGTGGCGGAAACAGTTGGCGGGACAGGCCTGGTGGTGCGGCCCAACGATCCGGACAAACTGGCGGAGGCACTGCTGTATCTTCTGGACGTGGTAGACGGTGCCCGGCGGCGGACGCAACTATCAGAACTGGCCCGGCACCGTGCACTCACCCACTACACGCTCGACCAGATGGCGAATCGAACTCGCGACTTGTACGGCCAGTTGCTCCATCGCAGTGCGCGTCAGAGGTCAGCATGTATAACGAGCCCTCAGTTCGCCTGAAACAGGCCCAACAGGGCTTACAACCGCCACTGGACATCCTTGATGCCAGCATCCGGCTGGAGGTAGATGGCGTGACCGACGCGGTGGCGAAGGCGCAGTATGGTTACGACTCCACGCTCAGCATGGCGGTGGACGCGATGGCCGCGGCCTCCGGGACCGTGGAAGCGCTCCCCCGTCTGAAGATCAACTGGGTGACGGCGTATCTGCATGGCGTTTCTTTTGCGGTCCCCGTCTTGCTGTGCGCCTTTTCGATGTACTGGTTGGGTTACTCGCTGTGGGGCGGAGACGTTCCGGGCGAGGTAGCCAGCGCGATCGCCGCAGGAACCGTGTCGAGTTTCCTCGTGACCGGCGGGATCATCCAGGGAATGGCAAGACGGAGCCTGTTTTACCTGACCACAGGGGCACCGGGAGCGGGCGCGGGCACCTGCATCCAATGGTGCCAGGGCGGTGTTGCGTTGCTGTTGGTCACGGGTCTGGCAGGGCTTGGCTTGAACGCGAACTTCGGCTGGATGCCGCCGCAACTTGCGGGCCTGGCCGTAGCCTTTCATGCTTCGCTCGGCCTGCTATGGCTGAGTTGCGGAGTTCTCTATGTCTTAGGGCGAAGCGCTGCCTTGGGTGTGGTGACGCTGACGGGGCTGGCCCCAGTATGGTTCTGTTCAGAAGTGGCCGGCTGGCCGCTGGTAGGCGCACAGGTAGCGGGCATTCTTTCCGCCGCACTGGTGGCGACGGGAATTGCGGTGTTGGTATTGCGTCTGCGGATGGGGGAAAGCAAAGTGGTATACCCTTCCAATTCCGTGGCCCGCACAATCTACCTGGCCGGACCTTATTTCCTGTATGGGGTCTTCTATTACCTGTTCCTCTTCCTCGACCGCCTGCTGGCGTGGACTGCGGGAACCGCCTCGCTGCAACTGCCACTCTGGTTTCGCGGCGACTACGAGGTGCCCCTGGATATCGCGCTGGTCGCCTTTGTGCTCCAGGTTGGGTGGGTCCACCCTTCCCTGCTGGGGTTTCAGGATCGGGTCGATGGGTTGAGGAACCGTTTCAACGTGGCGCGATTGGAGGCTTTCAACCGCGCGGTGTCGTCGGAGTATTGGCGCCGGTCCCTTCTGCTCGTCCTCTGGAGCATGGCGGTGAGCCTGGCGGTGCTGGGGGCCACCGTGGGCTTCGGAGTCCGGCGGGCTCCGCTCACCGAGGCCTTGGTTTTCTGGGCCTTGATCGGCTATCTGTTTCTGGTTTTCGGGCTCTGGAATACAAGTCTGCTGTTCTCCCTCTCACTACCCAAGCCCGTGTTGGAAGCGATCGGCGCCGCAGTCGTGGCTGACTTGGTCGTGGGCTACCTGCTTTCGCGAGTGTTCGGTTACGAGGCGGCGGTGGGCGGCTTTGTGGTGGGGGCGCTGGTTTTCGCCTTGCTGTCGGCGCGAGGTGTGCGATCGCGGTTGCAGTCGGCGGACTACTTTCACTACGCGGCGGCTGTATGAACCTGCCCGGAGTCGCCGATTTCGTCAGGGTGTTGGCGGGCTGGGTGATTCTATTCGGATTAGCGCCGTTGGCGATCCGGCGGACCGGGCTGGGTTGGCCGGAGCGGCTGGTAGTTGGCTTTCTGGAAAGTGCGTTCGTTGTCCAGGTCGCGGTGATAATTCTGGGCGACTGGCGACTGTGCAACCCCGGTACAGTGTTCGCCGTGTACCTGGGTTGGCTGGTATTGCGCGCGGCCGATCGGGAGGTCCTCCGGCGGATGTGGGGTGGCGAGGCCTGGCGCTACCGTCTCTCGTGGCTTTGGACGGCCCTGGACCGCCGCAGCGGCTTGACCTGGCGCTGGCGCCTCCCACCCGAGATCGCGCGCGAACAGGCGATCTGGTTGGCGGCCGGCGCGGCACTGGCTCTAGGGCTGCGCTTCCCGTTGTTCAATCTCCGGTTTCTCACCGAAGGCAGCTACGAGCGGGCGTTGTCACTGCAGACACTCGTGTATAACACCGGCTGGGAGCGTGACGGCTCCGTCGCCCTGCTGGCGCCGCTGGTGTTTCTGACGGGGGTGGACGCCGCCTCGGTCGTGCGCTGGTCCGGTCCGATTCTCTCGATGCTGCTGGCGTTGGCGGCGGCCTATTGTGCGTGGATCTGCTCGCATAGCCGCACGGTCGCCGTAGGGGCGATTGCGCTGGCGACGGCCTGGGTCTGGTGGTCGAGCCGTGGTACCTGGAACGAGCCTGGTGAGGTCGAGATCGCTTCGCTGTTCTGGCTGCTGGCGCTCGCATTTCTGCGCGGGCGCATCCGGTGGTCGCTGGCGGCCGGGCTGATCGGGTTAACGGTTACCCGGCACTTTCCCGCGTCGGTTTGGCCCTTGTTTCTGCTGGCCATGGCGGCGTTGATCGCCGGTCGGCGGATCGAGCGTGCGCCGCTGCTGGTGCGGCGGGGCATCGCCGTGGTGGGCGCACTCGGTATCCTGGCGCTCATCGCGGTTGACCCACCGGACGTGGCCGCGGATGGTCCCTATCAATATGAAGCGGCGGCCCGAGTGGTGGACCGTATTGCCCGGGAACACCCCCGGCGCTCCTGGCTGGTGATATCCCCAAGCCACGAACTGCCCCTGCTGTTCGGCCGCGGCTGGCATGTCGAACTGGCCGAATTCGTTTCGAGCATTCCGATCGAGGAGGCGGCGCGGCCCGAGTTCCGGCTGCCGTATAACGCGAAGCACATTTTCCTTTTCGTCGAGAAGCGGCCGTTGCCACAGCGGCTCATTGGGGTCCCCGAAGATGCTGATTCGGCGGTGTTTGCCTACCGCACGCAAGCCGGACGCCAGTCACTCCAATTCCAAGCGGGCCGGCTGGCGGAAACGTACCTGGCCAGCCACCCCAACACGATCATCTATTACGAAGACGAGAACGTTACGGTGTACCATTTCCGCCCCTAGTGAAGCGGCAGATCTCACCGATGGCGATCCCTTCGTTGGCCTCATAGAACCCCGGCTCGCCGTCAATTCGTGGCATGTCCTTGCGTCCGGCATGGTGCAGCGCCACCACTTTCCAGCCGACGGCTCCGAAGACCGGGCTACCGGAAGAGCCCCCTTCGGTCGGTGTCCGGTAGTGAATCAAACGGTCGTTGGCAGCCAGCAGGTGATTATCCTGGAGCGAAAACTCGATGCTGCGGCCGCCGGGATGGCCGATCACGTAAAGCCGCTGCGGCGGCTTGTCCACCTTCAACGGATGGGTGTCGAGTCTCAACGGCTCGGCCTCCGGCGGCAGCTCGCTCAGTTCCACAACCGTACAGTCGAGTTTGTGAACGGGTGAGTGATGCAGTGACTTGACGGCACGCACCCGGTGTTTCTGAATCTCGAAGTTGATGGTGACATCCTCAATGCGGGCCGCATTGGGATACCGGTCGGGCGTGTCCGGACCCATCACGTGCGCATTGGTCACGAGGACCGGTGGGCCGGGCGTTCCCATCAATTCCATGGAATCCACCAGCCAGCCGGTGCCTAGCCCGGCGCCGTTGATCTCAATGCGGGCAATCGAGCGCGCGCTGCGTAGCCCCTGTTCGTACCACTCCAGCGTGACCGAACGGTCCAGCCCGAAGACTTTCTCCAACTGGAATCCGGTGGACTCAGGCGCCAACTGCAATCCACCGCCTTCGGCCCGTAACAGGTGGGCGCGGAATAGCGTCAGCAGGGCGTCACCCGGAGCTTCCTTATCCGAGAGTTGCCAGACTTCCTCGAGTTGCCGAAGAGTCGAAGCCAGCGCGAAAGCATTCGCCTGTACCGCATAACTCTTGGCCCGGGCGATCGCGCCGGAATGGTCGCCCAGCGCCAGGTGAGCTTCCATCGCCGTTGCCTCATCCCAATAGAGGAGCGAACCCTTCTCCGCCTGGCGTTCTTCGAGGGTATCGAGGATCTCCCGCGCGATGCCGGCAGGCTCCGGGAAGCCGTTCGGGGCGATGCCATCCCCCTTGGCTCGCACCAGGAGCGCTACGGCATTGATACCGTGCCAGACCTCCTGCTTGTCGGCCTGATACACCGCCCAATAAGCCGCAATCGCGGCTTGGAGCCGTGCGCCATTGCTTGGAGAATGACCGTTCATATAGAGCTGTTTGTGGATGCGCCCAATAAGTCCTTGCGCTTCCTTGTCGCCCGGCAGCGTGCGCAGCACGAGCTCAGAGGCGTAGTAGACGCCCTGGTCGATGAGCGATTGGGCGTATTGGCGAAGCACCTGGGGCGAACTCACGCCTTTATGCAGGAAGGTCTCGGCCAGCCGCGCCATGTCAGGAAAACGCCGCTTCCCGCGTAGCTCCACCAGGATGTTCGCCGCGGCTCGCGCGTCGAACTCCTCGGGGTGAATTTCGACACACTCAGCTAGTTCACTGGTTAGCTGGCGCACGGTCTTCCAATCGAAACTTTGGAGGGCGTTGACGAGTTCGGTCCGGAGGACAGCCGGCGTGGCGAGCGAGCCTTGCCTCAACCCAAGGTCAAGGTCCGCAGGATTCTCGATGGGTGAGGGCATCACGGCCGACTCGAGGCCGGCCGAGCGAGCTTTCGGGTCATAATTCCGCAGGTTGCCGAAATCGAGACCCGTCTTCTTCTCAATCGCCTTCACCGAAAGCTGGTACGTACGGAAAGCGCCGAAGGCAAACTCGAGGCCCGAAATCATCTCCTCCTGGGTCAGGAGATAGGCAGTGGCCGAAAGCCGCTGGTTGTCACTGCGCCGGATCACCACGACTTTCCAGAACTCGCGCGGCAGTTGCGCACCATGGAATGGCGGGTCGTCCGGCCGCAAGACAGGGCCGGTGAATACGGAGACCTTAAGGTCTTCCTTCTTGGCGTTCAGGTAGACGTAGTCTTCCAGATCGTTCCACGTCTTGCGGTTGAGGTCTCGATGCTGGGGAGTGGAATTCGGGTAGTGGAATGTATCCAGCTCCGCTTTCACAGAGTCCTCGCCCCATACCGGGTCCAGACGCCGCACCATGTGGCCTCTGTCGAGCGGTGTTCCTTCGTAGAAGGTAGCGCCCAGTTGCTGATCCCGGGGAATCCGGGGGTCGAAACGCCAGGGGTCGCCGGCGCGGGTCTGCGCGTCGAGGTTGCGGCCATGAATATTGACGGCGGTGTACAGGGCCATGCGGCGGTCGGTCGATTGGGCCACCGAAAAATTGGTGTAGTGGAGGAGTTGAATGGGAAGGGCAGTCTTTGGAAGTGGAACCTCGAGACCGAGGAATCGGGAATCATACCCTTTTCGATCGGAGTAATCCGAGACCTTCGCTTCGAGGGCGCTCTCCATCGCCATTTCCAAGCTGGACTCCAGACCGGTCAGCGCCTCCGGGACCAAGTCGCGGATCGCTCCCTGCCCAATAGCAACGAGGTCGCCGGAACTGAGGGAAAAGATCGGGGCGCCCGAGAGCGAGTGTGGCAGGTCGAACAGCCAGCCTGGGGTCGGGACCAGTTGGCCGGCGGCATCCAGGGTGAAGGCAACGACGGCTGGGTCGGAAGGAACTGGCCCAGCCGTGCAATGAGGCAAGGTAGTCTCAGTGTCGTACAGTACGCAACTACCAACACTTTCAGCAGCTTGAATAGCGACTGTTCCCATTTCAGAACGAATCTGCGGATCGGGAACGGCAGGGCCGATCAGGCGGTTCGGACCGATGGCGGTGGCGAGGCCGGTAACCGTGCCTGAGCCGTCGGCGAGCCGGAAGACAGCGCGCCGGTTCCGGTCGATGTCCGCGCTGGCCAGAGCGAGCCGCTGCGCCCAGAAAGGGTTGCGGGGGTCGGCCGTCAGAACACCGCGAACCCAGGTGGCAGCCTGTGCCAACCGTCCCCGGCCGGGAATCCGCAGCGAAGCGAGACAGGCCGGCAGGGGAAGGTCCTCGAGCGCCACGACAACGACGTGGCCAGGGGGCATCGTGTCGGGAGCCGCAGAAAGCAGGGCCACCGTGATGGCTTGCGGGAGGCGGATGTCCGCGATGAGCCGCTGGAACTCCGTCGCCAGCGCCTCGTCAGGAGGGAAAGCAAGAACAGCGACTGGAACGTTGTCCATAAGTTGATAGGGAGTATACCGCAAGAGGACTGCGGAGAATGCGCGCAAGAAAAAGATTGTCAGGTGTTGATGTCCGCTATACAATGAAGCCGGAGGTTACAGACATCATGCAGGCTCTGCATCTACCGCATCTTTCGACTGCTGGCGCCTACCGGCTGGGCGCCCGCTCGCTACTGATCCTCGGCGCTCTATTCTGGATTGTCTATGGTCTCACTCAAACCGGCCCCGCGGGCGTGGAGGGCGTTGCCCTCCCGATGGTTGTTCCCGGACTCGTGCTGGCCGCACTGCTGGCCGTGGCCTGGAAGTGGGAACTGATCGGCGGAATCGCCCTGCTGAGTTGGGCCCTTCTGGCGGCAGTCTATTACCCGCTTTACTTTGGGTCGCGGCCGCCCGAGGAGATTCTATTCACGACGGCTGCGTTAAGCCTGCCACCGCTGCTGGGGGGCTTTTTGTTCCTCGCTGCGTGGGGTGGAGAGCGAGAGTAGCGGTCAAAGCTCAGGACACAAATGACTGACAGTTCGGCGGCAGCGCGTGTCAGGCAGGCGCTGGCACACCGGATCCCCGACCGGTTGCCGGTGGACTGTGGTTCAACGGCGGTGACAGGCATCCATGTAAGTTGCGTCACGGAATTGCGTCGCCACTTCGGCCTCGATGGGGGGCCAGTAAAAGTACTGGATCCCGGGCAAATGTTGGGTGAAGTCGCCGCGGATCTGAAAGAGTTCCTCGGAATCGACACCGAGCCAGTGATGAAGCGGGGAACCAAGTTCGGCTTCCCGATGGCAGACTGGAAGCCGTGGCGCATGGACGACGGCTTGGAGGTGCTGGTTCCCGGCGGCTTCCATACGGTGAAGGATCGTGAAGGCGCTACCCTGCTCTACCCGCAGGGAGACACTTCAGTGGCGCCGTGTGCGAAGATGCCGGCCGGGGGCTATTTCTTCGACAGCATCATCCGCCAGCCGCCCATTGATGAGGATCGTCTCGACCCGCAGGACAACCTCGAAGAGTTCGGCCCCATCAGCGAAGCCGAGCTGGACCATCTTGCCGGGACTGCGACGGCGGCCCGCGCCACCGGTCGCGCCGTGGTGGCGAGCCTTGGGGGCACATCGTTTGGCGACATCGCGCTGGTACCGGGGATGAGCCTGAAGCACCCCCGTGGAATTCGCGATGTGACCGAATGGTATATGTCCGTGCGATCCCGCCGCGGCTACATCATGAAGGTCTTCGAGGGGCAGTGCGAGATTGCGCTACGCAACTTCGAACGGATCGCCGCCCGCCTTGGCGACCGCGTGGATGTAGTGAATATCTGCGGAACGGACTTCGGTACGCAGACATCCTCGTTCTGCTCGGTGGACACCTTCCGGGAGGTCTGGCTGCCGGTCTACCGCCGGGTGAACGACTGGATCCACAAGAACACGTCGTGGAAGACCTTCAAGCACTCGTGCGGGGCGGTGGAGAAGTTCATTGAGACGTTTATCGAGGCCGGCTTCGATATTCTGAACCCGGTGCAATGTTCGGCGGCTGGAATGGACCCGCGCCGGCTGAAGGAGCGCTACGGCGGCCGTATTGTGTTTTGGGGCGGCGGCGTGGACACACAACAGACGCTCCCGTTCGGCACACCGGACGAGGTACGGCGTCAGGTGCTCGAGCGTTGTGAGATCTTTGGGGCGGGCGGCGGGTTTGTGTTCAATACTGTCCACAACATTCAGGCCGGAACGCCGGTGAAGAATATCGTGGCGCTGTTCGAAGCACTGCGTGAGGCTCGCAGTTAAGCAGTGGCCTGCGGCAACAGAATGACTAACTCCAGTTGCGGCTCGAGAAACTCGCCCGGCACATAGGCGGCGACATTCCGAGCCCGCTTGACCGCCTCCCAGGCGCCGCCGGTAGTGCTGAGCGAAAAATACTGATAGTTGAGCTTCACCGGAATGGCAGAGGGAGGACTCGGCACGTGCGTCAGCGGGATGCCGGGCAAGGCGCGCTGCACCAGATGATCGATCAGGTCGGCCGAACACAGCTTCACCAGGTGGGGAGTGCGTGAGATCAACTCAGCCTGACCGACATCCGCGCTCACGGCCAGATACATCCGAGTGTTCTTGAGATAATCCTCGCGGTCGAGCGAAGCGGCATAGATATTGGGCTGAACGAGTTTCAGCGGCAACGCGACAAAATGGCTAGGCACCACGGTTTCCAGCAGGAGCCTCAGTTTCTCGTCCAAATCGGTGAAACAGGGGCCGAGGTTCTCGTGATCATAGCGAGGCAAGTCACGCGGTTGAATCTTGCCGGAAAACGCCGTAAGGGCTCCAGCCAGCCCGCTCATGGCCGAAAACAGGGCCTCCGGATGGCGTCCCTGCGATTCATAAAGATGGCGAAAAACGGGCAGCCAGGTGTTAACGCTATAGAGAAGCCAGAAATTGGCGATGTCAGAGGAACTGAAGTCGGCGAGGCTTTGGTTCCGCTGACGGCGGGTTCCAGCCAAGGTACTGCTCTTCGCCGAGAGTAACTCCACCAGGCGGCGCACAATCGAGACGAGATAGTCACTGGCTGCCACATCGAGGAGGGGAGCGACAAAGTGCGGTTCGAGGGCGTAGAGTCCTGCCGGAGTCTTACGCACGGTTCCAATGCGGAGCGCTGAGCTACCTTCGAGTTTTTCGCCTTCCACCAACAGGCGAAAATTCTTCCGGGCCATCAAGACCGGCTTTTCCGCCTGGCCGGTATTCTCATCGCGGAAAACCTCGACTTCAGCGCGATAACGGCTCTCCACTTCGCGTTTGGGCGTGGCCACATTGAGCCCCTGCTCACGGTAGTGGGGGATGGCGAGAAATACGTCGAGCGTTTCCTGGTCCGGTTGAAACTGCTCGGCGATGGACCGAGGCGCCGGTGCAGGGTCTGACGTGGGGATATCGAAGAGTAATCCATCCGGCAGAATGCCCGCTGCCTCGGAAAGGGCCAGCGTACCCGAGGCGAGCGCCTGCTGATCGAGACGAAGGCTGCGGAAGCCCCAGGGCCGGAAATTGAGGGCCTGCAGTTGGAACTGCAGCGAGTCTTCCAGGTAGCGATCCTGCGCCTGGAGATATTGCGGGGTCAGGAACGTGCCCTTGGACCAGATCACGGGCTCGAGTAACGGCATGGTCTTGGTTTCCTAGCCGCCGATGAGGACGGTCGGCATTCCCATGACGATCACTCCGCCATGCGCGGTAGTGTCGAGCACGCGCGCGGCAGGTAAGCCACAGATCAGCACGGTCATCGACCCCTTCGCGATCACATCGGGCGGTCCCACGCACGTCGCCATATCGGTCACCCGGGCAGCCGGCAGACTACCAATGAGGACCGTGGGCGCGCACGGAGGCATGATGGGTCCGCCGACGTGCGGAATGGGCGGTACGCCGGGAGTCACAATCGGTCAGGCGTGATAGTCGGTAAGTGGCGCTGCTGGGAAGCCCATGACCTAACAGTATAGGCTTCCGGGTTTTCTTTTGGAGGCCCGCCAGTACGTTTGCCTGCTGATAGATGTATTGAAAGCGGACCTCAT